>JAEEII010000286.1 GCA_016281295.1 Bacteroidales bacterium | reverse complement strand
GTCGAAGAGGCGGAACGAGATCTCCTCCCCTTCTTCGCCACATACCGTGAGGAATGCCACATAGTTGCCGAGGCTTTCGAGATACTGGATGCGTGCGCTGCCACGGCATTCGCCGTTGACGAAGGCACCGATCTCATAGAGGCCGTCGGCAAGGCGGAACTCGTTCTCGTCGAGGGTCACCATCATGGTGAGGTTCGTCGGGAAGCGATGGGCATTGGTAGACCAGTGTTTAATAAGTGGTGTTTCATCAACATAACCACGGGATGCCTTGGGATAGACCAAGGTGACGCTCATGCTGCTATTGTTCAGATAGATATAACCTTGGCCTGGCTGGAGGGTGGTGAGACTGCCCACCCAGCCTGTCTCTTCGCTATAGGAGGAGAAGCCGACTTGTCCTTTGATAATATCGTTTTCTGAAGGCGTGAAGGATGCCAACGCACCATCCAATGGCATCGTCATGGGTGAGAGATAGCCAACCCAGTTCCATCCTGATTCTATGGTAATCGGATGTTGCTGAGGATTAATCCGCAAGCCCGACAATGACAGTTCCGCATCTTGCATCACAAGGATCAGGTACATTTGCTCGTTGGAGAGGCCGTTCAGCGTCCCTGCCCATAAGTTGTCCTCGAGGCTCGCGAAGCCATTGCTTTGCGATTTGATATAGGCCGTTGTTGAGGATGTGGATAGGCTGTTCTCGAGCAGTGAGAGTGTGTTGGCTTTGTACTCCACGAAACTTGAGAACCAGTTCCAGCCTGCTGAGAGCGTTTCGGTGTGGGTGATTTGGTTTCCGTTGCCTGTGGCGAAGACAGCTGTCAGGCTTCTTGGACATGTGACCACGAAGTTGAAGACTGCATCCAACGAAGCGATTGTGTCGTTTTCAAGCCAATACACGAAATGGAATCCTTGGTTGGCCTCGGCAACGACGGTGACACGGGTCCCGTGATTGTATTCGGCACCGCCTGTTACAGAACCCATGGTGTCGTCTTCGGATGACACTTCAACCCAGTAGCGGTTGATAGCGAACTGTGCGGTAAAGGAAATGTCCTGAGTGACATGGATGGTTCGTGGATTCTCGGTGTTGCCATCGTTCCATTGGGTGAAATGATAGCCTTCAGCGGGTATTGCCTCGATGGTGATGTCGCTGTTTTCAACGTAGGTACCTGATCCTATCGTTGTTCCCAGTCCTTCGGGCGCGACAACTGTCACAGTGTAATAGTTATGATCTTCGAGGCTGAAGACATATTCCGCCAACTGCTCTTTCGGCTCCACATTGCCAGCGGAATCCACAGCCGCCACATAGTATTCAGTGGTTTGGAGGTCGTCGAGTTTCAAGGCGAAACGGTTTTCAAGGATCATCGTTTTACGGATTTCCCATTCCATTTCGGTGAAGTCGTTGCGATAATATAAGGTATGGTACCACACACCCGAACGGTTGTCTTCTGAGTTGAAGACAAAGACCAGACTGTCAGCCACAGGGGTGACTTCCACCATTTGGGATGTGGGAGGCACAGCATCGACGGTATTGGTCCAGGTGGGAGTCATGATGACCTCCTCTTGGTCGAAGACGATGCCAGCGCGGTTGCTGACTTGTATGCCGTCCTCGAAAGGAGCTTTCAGATTGACGCTATAGTCAATGAAGCCTACTCCATCACCGAAATAGTTGACGGGCAACACTCCTTGATGAGGATTATCCGTTGGCTCCATGGTCATGGGGTCAAGAGATTGGATGGTCCAAACAACGATGCCCGTATTAGGATCATACTCTTGATTGATCTGAGCAATGACATACAGCTCTGGACGCATGTCTAATGTACGAGCAAAGTTCTGTTCTCCATTGAGTTCCAAACGTTTGTCGCCAATGGTGACACTGTGTGCCGCTAAAGAACTGAGATCAAATTTCGTGGCATCCAGAGTGTCGCGCACGATGATGGTATGGGCAGCAGCGGAGGCTAAAGTGGTGTCGTTCTCAAACTCGATTTCGTAATGGATGTTTTGGATTTCCTGACGCATGTAGAGGCTACCAGATTCGGAGAGATAGCCATGGATGTCATTGGGGTCCATGGAAGCAACTGGTTCAGAGGAACCACCTTTAGGATTTCCTTGAGGACAACTGGTATGTGGTTTTGTCCACGCTTGAACACAATCTCCCACAGGATTAAGAATGTTTGCTAATGACCAATTTGAAAGCACAAGACTAATGGCTTGTAATCTGGATTTAAAAAGTCCAGCAGGAGAAAGTGACAGCAGACAAGATGCAATGATTCCTCCTATAGACAGTTTTGTATTAAAGCTTCTCAGGGCTTCCATATATCCATCTTGATTATTATAGTATTCAGGACATAACACCCTGTTCCTTTGCTCTATCCTTAAACTTAAAGTATGACACAAACAACTACCTAAACTAGATGCAATCCCCCATCCACCAGGTATCAACGAAGTGTAATCTAATCCTGTACATATCAAATCAGTAGTACATTGCAGTCTTTCATCAACGCAACAATTTTGACTTGAACCACCGGGATTTTCACCAGGATCGTCGGAATCTTCACCAGGATCGTCGGGATCTTCACCAGGATCGTCGGGATCTTCACCAGGATCGTCGGGATCTTCACCAGGATCGTCGGGATCTTCACCAGGATCGTCGGGATCTTCACCAGGATCGTCGGGATCTTCACCGGGATCGTCGGGATTTTCACCGGGATCGTCGGGATCTTCACCGGGATCGTCAGGATCTTCACCGGGATCGTCAGGATCCCCACTGGAACCATTTCCTGGATTATTTCCACTTGGATCATAGGGAGGGTCAAAAACCAGTGGAGGATACGGATCAGGAGGATATGGAGGATCATATTCATAATTAACTGCGCCAGGCAAGGTCATCCAAACATCGTTAGTACAATCTGAAGTTATTTTAATTTTTATTTCCCTAATTTCAAATGGAGCCAAATTGATAAAGAAATAATTACTTCGAACCAATTTTGGATCACCCGTTACTTCATCATTGCCATAAGATTTCAAAAAATTATGATCATCTCCCATTTCATCTGACCATGCTCTTAACTCCTCTATTTCAGTCAGTGATAATGAATCTAAATCAAAATAGTCAATCAAAGGCATTATATCAAGACCCTCAATCTCTATATGAGATATACAATCTATGGAGGAATTGGAAAGATAAAGATATATTGGTACTGCATACGCAGTCATATTTCCATTGTTAGTGATTGTATATGTATAGGTCACGACCGTGTTTCTTAAATAACTAGAAGGATAATTCACCGTTGAACTCATTACAATATCAATTGGATCCTGTACTTCCAATGCACTATTAATACGGATTATTTCCTCATAAAACTCAAACACCGCATCATATACACCCAAGTTTACTTGATAAAAATTGAAGGTTGCTGTTGTGGTTGTGTTGCTTTCGTGGCCGATATCCAGTGTACATATAGTATCGGTCTGTGTATTCACTAAATACACATTCAACAAACTATTAAAACCATTTCCTTGGAAGGTTATGGTAGAACATCCGCCATTGCCCACCAAATGCACATCGTATGTCAACACAGCATACTTATGGAGATATTTATAGGTTACAGAAACTGTTTCGCCGCTTCCCATTACATCATGCACAGCCAAGTAATAGGTTCCATCTTCCCAAGCGTGAAGTCCACCAAGCACTACCGATTCGGGGCCAGAAACATTATATACTTCCTCGCCCGAAGGAGCAAACAACTGCATCGTGCAAGCTTTGTTTGCAACAAATGCCAAAGAATCACCTACTGCCGCATCCAATTTGAACCACTGGATTTGATTATTGCGAGGGGTAGCAAAGTATTCAGTAGTATTTCGCTCGAAAACACTGGCCACAATGTCTTGCTGAACCTGATAATCAACATAGAATGCGGTTTTTTGCAACAAACGGTCATCGTTGGTCCAGAAACGAAAAGTGATCTCATTTTTTGCATTGAGGTAAGGCTCATCACCATTAGGATGGAAGTGGAAACATGAACTACGGACGGGCCATGTCTCCACTGGCAACAGGGTGACAATCTCCAAAGTATCAATCAATGGAGAAAACTCTGTAGTGTGTAGTTGTGAAGTCTCTCCATTCAAAAAATACTGCCATTTTGCGATTCCAAAATCCTGGTGCTCTGGCTTTTTAAAGAACATATAGGTTTGCGTTGAGGTCAACGCTTCGCCTTCAAGCAGGATATGAATCGTATGCAAACCGTCAGTCAGGTTATCCACATCAAACAGAATAACACCATTGCTTACAGCGTCTATGGCGTGGTTCTCATAATCCTGGTCAAACCAACAATGATAAACTGGATTTGTCATGTCAATTGGCCCAATCAATGAGTTCGGCTGTGGCACTTTGGCAAAAATATAAGTCTGTATTGAAGTCAGAGCTTCCCCTTCAAGCATAACATGAACCGTATGCAATCCGTCAGTTATTTGCTCCAGATCCAGCAAAATGACACCATCGCTGACAGAATCTATTACTCGATTCTCATAGTCCTGATCAAACCAGCAGTGATAAACCAAGTGGCTCATGTCAAGAGGCTCAATCAAAGGTTCTTGCTGGGCAACTTTGACAAACATATAGTTTTGCGTAGATGTCAGTGCACTTCCCACAAGCAAGATATTCACAGAATGAAGACCTTCTTCTAAGTTGGAAACATCAAACATAAAACCGCCATTGCCTAAATCACCTGTTTGCTGATGAGCATCATCTTGATCAAACCAACAATGATATGTCAAATTGCTCATATCCACATAATCTATCAAAGACTCTGGGGAGATTAGTTTTAGGAACATGTAACTTTGAGGCGGACACCAAACTAAGGAGGTGTCTGCTGTTTGAAGATGAAGTGAATGCAGACCTTTAGAGAGAGCACCCACATCCAGTTCTGCTTGCCAAGTACTCTCGCTGTAGGTACTTGTAATGGCTTGCGCATGGTTCTGGTCGAACCAATAACGACAAGTGTAGGTCATCGGCTGTGCATTCAATGATAATGCGAGCAGAATTGAACCCATTAAAAAAACAAAACGTTTCATGGTTTATTCTCCTTCGGCAATCACTTCGATTTCAACACTCAATTTATTGTCAACTGTGGATTGGTTGGCTACATTGCATCTTTTCATCACCATATAATTAGGACGAAGTTTATAAGGAGCAACACCACCATGGATACCTACCTCCGTGCCATCAGTGCCTAAAAAACTTGTGGCCACATCGCTTTTCAAGATAAATTGCTCGTTTAATAAATCCTCAAAGGAAGTCCATTCTCCGTTATAAGATTCAAATACTTCTAAACAATCAGAGACCAACCAGTTTGTGTTGTTTTCTTGGCCGTCAAAAATACTACCATAACCTATTCCAATACAATTTTGGAACATACTCGTTGGAGAAGAATCCCCATAATAACTAATGATAATGCTATTTTGAAACAAAGCCATATTAATCGATCCAGAAGTAAAAACAATGGAATTAACAATTCCTAATCCAGAATAATTATTTACCCAATAAGGTAAACTATATATTACAGAGTTTAATATCTGAACATTATGTTCGCTTATCTCATAATTATCAATAAAACAATTGACAAATTGCGCATTCTCTAATGTTCCATCCTCTAATGTTTCATATAAATAACCAACTTGAACATCACCACCCAAATGGCATTTGATAAATCTTGGATTAAAAAGTTTATGAATTGGAGGGGTTTGGGCAAAATATATACCCTCAACAGTAAAAGCACCTTCCTCTTGTGGAACGTTAAAAAATACATTTGTAGTTGAAAAAACCGTAGGGAGAGTGTTTGTAACCGAATCCTGTACACAACCTGCGCCTCGTATTGTGATTCCTTTAGTAATGTCACATAGGTTGAAGGTGCCACTAGAGAGGGTGATAATATCACCTGAGTAAGCAGCTTCATGCGCTTGAATAAAAGCATTACTACCATAAAAAGCACTAATATCATCACCGTGTTGTAATGTAGCGATTAGGTTTTGTGCAAATAAAAAAAAGGGGGTACTCAACAAAAATAGTAAAAAAGCTATTCTTTTCATAATAAGGTTGCCGGTTATTACCGCATCGGCCCTTCGGGGTAGTAACTCCGCCGACTCCCTATGCGGAAAAGAAAGAAATTGAATCCAAACACAACAAAGAAAAAGCGTGGGAATCCAAACTTTTGCCTATCCCACTCGTTGAGGCTCTCGCATTGCCTGTTGCTCGAGGATAAGCAATGCCGAAGCCCACGCTGTATGGTTAAATACAACATGAACGCCAACCATTGCTTTACCTTGCGAGCAACCAAGAATTTGCGAGATTCCAACGAGTCGCAGATAAAACGTCAGTTCAACGTCTTTCCAATGATGTCTTTTGTCTCGACCGTTATCCATGTTCGGACTTCGGCTTGACGTGACAAAAATAAACATTTTTTTTTGAATGACCATATTTCGTCAAAAAAATCACGCCAATTTAATATTGAAAATAATTCAATAAAATAATCCTTGCGGATTAAAAAATTGTTTTTATCTTTGCATCATCAACCTAAAAAGGACATTGCCATGGAACCCATGAGACTCTACACCGCAGGCATCGCCGACTTCGAGCGCATTCGTCAGGACGGACGCATCTATATTGACAAAACCGACCTGATCTTTCGATTAACGAAAGAATCACAATTCGTTTTCCTCAGCCGCCCGAGGAGGTTTGGTAAGAGCCTATTATGTAGCACCTTGAAATATTATTTTCAAGGAAGAAAAGATTTGTTTGAGGGTTTGGCCATGGGCGTGCTTGAGAAGGAGTGGAAACAGTATCCTGTGCTGCATTTCGACATGAGCAGATGCAAGAACCAGCCCAACACCCAAGAGATTTCCAGAGCCATAGAGCTTCAATTGAAAGATTTTGAAGCCGTTTATGGAAGCGACCCTGAGGAAAGCACACCTGGCAAACGTTTTGCGGGACTTATCAAACGTGCCCATCAACAAACTGGATTAAAGACGGTC
>JAEEII010000285.1 GCA_016281295.1 Bacteroidales bacterium | reverse complement strand
TTTACGCCGATAGTGGTTTTTTCTCCTGTAAGGATTTGCTGCAATTGTCGGAGATCGTTATTGTTCTGATTCTCCACATCGTTCAAATAGAGTTCCTGCCACGTTCCCCCCGCACTCCCGCCATACCACAGCTCCCATATGTCACCGATCAATTCCAGGCCTATTGTGTCCTGCCAGCTTCGCCATGCCTGGTATGCTTGGCGTTCCTTAGCGAAGCGATGCTTCGATGGGCCGGTAAGTTTGTAAGAAATAGAGTCAACAAGAGAACCCGTATCTTGGCTAGCGTTTGCTAGAGGCGTACTCCTGTGGCATGCCGAAATACCGACCGTGATGAGCGCGGACAGACAAATAAAGAAAAGATACTGTTTATTCATAATCGTAAAGATTATTGCGAAGTGTCTCTTCTATTGAATCAAGATGATGAGATACATAGTCCATACTCAGTTTCATCTCTTCTATATCATCCAGTATCTCGTATTCAACTGCATTGTTGAACGAGTTAAAACAGGAAACGACGGAGCAGAAAAGGATAATGAGAAAACCTGCCCGGTACAGCCATTTTTTGTAATTTTCTTTCATGATATCAGTCTGTTAATAGGGGCGGGTATGAATCTGTTCCTGGTTTTAGGTCTATTTCTAACGCAAATATCAGACATCAGATGGGCGGCTTTCTTCAGCAGTTCCATATCCCACTCGCTCGTTTGGACGTTGTAGTAGCGGGAAATGAATATCTGGGGAAGACGCGACGTGTCGATGAAGAACCGCTCTCCGGCTACCATAAAACGCACCCAATCGTCTGAAGTGTCCGGAACGTACCCGGCGTGACGCACGGCCGCTTCTATGCCCTCAACTGTCAATGGTTCTTCTGCAGCTGCGGATTGTTCTCCTGAGATAGCACCACGTTCCTGCAGCGTTTCCATTCGGCCTTTCATCAAGCCATTCTCGGCAGCCAGCTTGGCATTCTTATCGTCCTGGCGCCCCAGGATGAGAAGTAGTATAAAGCAGAATACTGCCAAACATATTACGAGTCCCAACATGGCTTTAGTGCTTGATGATGAGTTTGTTGTTCTCATTGTCAATGGTGATGGTGCCGAAGCGCTCCATCGCACTCTGACCAAAGAGAAGAGGGGCTCGTTGATTATTGACGACGGAGGCTTCAACGTCTTTGAGCTTGACGTCGCCAATCATAATCTCGCGAAGGGTGATGACTGCACCGGCGCTCAGTTCACCAGTGGCCACCTGGTAGTATCGTTTTCCCTTGATGTCTTTGTCGGAAAGATAGCGGTTCTTCAACATGAAGTTGGCTTCGACTGATGAGATGGTTACATCGGAAGCACCGGTGTCGAAGATCATCTGCAGCGGAAGGCCATTGATTTGACAGGGGACTTCAAAGGTTCCTCCTATGTGGCGCGTGAAGGCTATTTCGGAAATGGTGTCCTCGGCCTTTTCTGCGACTGGTATGTCGGACTTCTGCAGGAATTCTTCGTGGATAGCCTTGTATTTGGCCACAAGTGCTTTGTAGCAGGGAAGGTCACGGAGGATGTCCATGTCGTAATCGTACTCCAGATGGCCAAAGTTGCGGTATCCGAGTTCGAAAGCCTTCTCAAGCGCTTTCATAGCGTCGTCGATGCGATTCATTCGGCCATAGAGACAGGCATAGTCGTACCAGTTACCGGCGTCGGAAGGGTCTTCATCGATTATCTTCTGCATCCAGGCGAGCGCCTCTTCATCTCGTCCCAGCTCGTGAAGAGCGTAGTGAGTGCTGCTGCCATCGGTAGCTACGGTATCCTTTGCTACTGCCGTTTCGAAATCGGCCCTTGCTTCGTCGAAGCGCCTCATTTTCTTCAGGACCAGGCCACGCTCCAGGAAGATGTAGGGATAGTCCGGATCAACGTCGATACCAAGATTATAGTCTTCCAGGGCCAGGTCGTTCCTTCCGGTAAGCTCATGGCACCAGCCGCGGGAGTAGTAGGGGAATGCGTAGCGAGGATCTTCCTCAATGGCAGAGGTGAAGTCTGCAATTGCCTGGTCGAATTTGCCCAGGAGTCGATAGCAGATGCCGCGTTCACAGTAAGCATTCCAGTCTCCTTCTTTGGCAAGAATCTGGTCCAGCTCTGCTATGGCCGCTTCGTGCATACCCAGGTGGCGGTAGCATTCGGCCTTTCTTTCATAGAGACGATCATCCTTGCCGGCTTCTTCTTCTAGCTTGATGTTCTCCTTGAGTGCAAGTTCGTATTTTCCAGCAGTATAGTACAATTCGGCAATCAATGCGCGCCAGTAGATGGGGTTTTCAGATGACTTCATCTTTGCCCGCATATTGGCAATAGCATAGTTGAGATTCTTCTTCCCTGCGTTGATGAGGAGGCGCCAGCTGGGGTCTGATTCCTTGTCTACGTATGCAATGGCTGCGTCTATGGCACCATTGTAGTCGCCCTTGTGGTCGTATACCTGAATCAAGAGCCTATAGAGGGGAGCATAAGTGTCGCGTACACGAATAGCCGCAAGAATCTGTTGCTCGGCCTCATCATAACGGTCGCGCTTTACCAGATTCCGAGCAATGCCATACATGGCTCCGACGTCTGTTTCATCTTCAGCCAGCATCTTGCGAAATACTGCATCCGAACCGTCCAGTTCACCGATGTTGTAAAGAGCACGGCCGTAGTCGAAGGCAATGACCTGCAGGTATTCTGATTTCTCCTTCTGGGCAAGTCTATATGCCGTGCCGGCAGCGGTCGCCGCTTTCGCATCGTCATCAAGGCCAGCGTAAGCATAGCTCTGCCACCAATAAAGAGTGGACTGCTCAAAGCCGGATTTCTTGGGATTGTTCACCTTGATGGCGCGGTTCACATCGGCCAGGGCTTTGCCGAACTCCTCTCGGTTCTGGTAGATCCGCATTCGGAGCATCAGAGCATCAACGTTATCAGGTGTGTCCTTCAGTTGCTTGGACACGAGGTCCAGCGCCTTGTCAACGTCTTTCTCCTCGTTGAGCGCCTCGTAGGCCTTTCGGAGATTGTAGTCGCTCTCTGTGGTGTTTTTCTGAGCGTACAGAGTTCCGCTCGCGAGGGTCAGCAGAAATGCTGACAGAATGGTTAGGAATCTTTTCATGTGCGTGAAAGAGGATAATAATCAGTTATCTTTCATGCACAAAGGTATGGTGCTTAAGCGAACTGGTTCTTCGCCCAAAAGTTGTTGTTCATCGTAATAATGGCGGTACTAGAAAAAGAAAGAGCCTCAAAATGCCATTATGCATCAAGAGGCTCATCTAACACCATTCTTCACTTATGACTGGTCATTGTTCAGAATCTAAATGTTTTATGGAGAACGTCATCTTCCGTTTCTCCTTGTCAATTTCGAGGAGCACTACCCGAACAGTATCACCTACTGAGAGTGAATCCTTCAAGGCATCCCGATCCAGTCTATTCCATGCCAGATCATTGTTATGAAGAAGGCCTTCGATACCATCTGCAATCTTAAGGAAGAAGCCAAAATTGGTTTTGTTGGTAACGACCGCCTCGATAACATCGCCCCTTTCAATATCGAGTGTTTGCCATGGGTCTCCTTTAACCTCTCTAACACTTGCGGCTATTTTCTTGTTATCCCGATCGATAGAAAGAATCTTAACCTTTAAAGAATCACCCACTTTTGCTATAGACTTGGGCTCCGGGGACTTTCCATTCCAGGATAGTTCTGTTCGGTGAACTAGTGCATTCACCCCATCGAGTGTTACCAATAGCCCAAAATCCAGAACTCTAGACACAACGCAATCAACAATATCACCAACATTTACAGATAAAGACTCCCATGGATCAGGAATCGCTTGTTTGTGGCTTAATTCGATTTTCCGTCGGCCATTTTCGTCCTCCTCAGAAATGTTGATAATTTTCACGGGAATCTCTTGGCCGATCTCAACCACCTCTGATGGATCATTTAGTCTATTATAGCTGAGTTCCGTTATATGAATAAGACCATCCACTTTCCCGATAGAAGCAAAGGCTCCAAATTTAGTTAAGCTCTTTATCTTTGCTGTAACAATAGAACCGACCTCAAGTTTTTCAGCGTCCTGAAATGCTTTTTTCTCGGCGGCGACCCTCGCAGAAACGATTACATTATTTGTTTCAGGCATTATTTTGATGACACAAACATCAACCTCTCGCCCCGTCTCCACGTCATCCTCGGGGTTTACCTGAGTGGAAGGGAGAAAGGCAGGGAAGCCAAGAACAAAAACCTGATGCCCCTTTCCGGAAATGTCTCCGACAATAGCTTTAACTATAGTCTCTTTGTCATATGCCCTAAATAATGGGGCGTAATCAATGTTCGTGTAATCTGTCATCGTGTTCTCCTCTAGAAAATGTCTTCTGATTTCTCGGTGCGTGTCTGTGGTATGCGGAAACTCTTGCCGTCAAGCGAGATTGAATTCTCGACAGCCTCATTGTTTTCAGTGGAGCTTGCCAACCTTGCTCTTACTTTTGCCCACTGACGAAGAGCATCAATCTTGGTCTTCATAGTCTGGGCAAGCGGAATCACATTAGATGAAGCCTCCATCAGATCCCTGGTTGTTACAGCGGGAGCATTAGGGTTGTTGACATAAGCTATGAACATCGCTTCTTTTACAGTTTCCTCAATCTCAGCGCCATTAAAAAATCTTGTACGATCCGCAACTGCATCCAAGTCAACACCCGATCCTTGATGATTTTTGGTAAGATGAATCTTGAAAATGTTTTTACGTTCGTCTCTCGTTGGAAGATCCACAAAGAATATTTCATCGAAACGCCCCTTTCGTAATAGTTCAGGGGGCAAACTGCTGATGTCATTAGCAGTCGCTACAACAAACACAGGTTTTGTCTTTTCCTGCATCCATGTCAGAATGGTCGAAAATACTCGAGTGCTTGTGCCGCCGTCGTGCTCGCCCTGTGTTGCCAGACCTTTCTCTATCTCGTCAATCCATAAGACGCAAGGGGCTACAGCCTCGGCTGTGTTGATGGCCTCTCGAATATTATTCTCACTGGAGCCGACATACATAGAAAACACCTTTCCGATATCAAGTTTGAGAAGGGGTTGCTTCCATTCTGCAGCAATACATTTCGCGGTAAGACTCTTTCCGCAGCCGGGGACTCCAAGAAGAAGAATACCCTTAGGCTCTTTTAGTCCAAACTCTTTTGCCTTGATTTCAAAAGCCTTACTGCGACGCTTCAGCCAAGTTTTCAAACTATCCAGACCTCCGACTGAATTTTCGAGCGATGCGTCCACCTTTACATAATCAAGAATTCCGCTTTTGCGAATAATCTGTTCCTTCTCGCTAGAAATAACTTGAACAGCATTCATGCTCCTGAAGCCGTCTTTCTCTTTCGCGAGGCGGAAGGCCAAGTCTGCTTCTGTATCAGTTAAGCCCAAAGCGGAATCAATGAGATACTTTTTGAGGTCGGGATTGATATCTGCATTTCGTCCAGCCACGGCATCAAGCCTAAGAGACAGATCCTCTTTATCAGGGAGAGGTATAGTCTTCAAGGTGATGTATTTGTCCAACTCCACAGGAAACTGCGTGAAGGGGGAGATGAATACCAAGTGCTTGTTGCTGTCTTTCAGCTCCATTGAAAGTTTTCTCAGCATTTCTGGCATTTGACGTTGAGTGAAGAATTTATGGAAGTCTTCAAGCACGAAAACTTCAGGCGTCTTATCTCCATCTCGAACCAGGCCGTATCTTATGAATTCCAAGAGGGCAAAAGCATCCTTTGTGTCATTTGCCGCCTCATGATCTAGAACTTTGTCTAAGCGTCCACCAGGGAAGCTTGTGTGTTTTTTCAATCCGTCAACACTATCCCAAGTGTTGACCTTGAACCCCAACGAAAAAGAAAGGGAACGGACTTTCTGCATAACACGATTGTACTCGGTGGTTGCAAGATAAATAAGAGGGAAATTAGCTTGCAACATTGAGCGAATCTCATCATATACTGTTGTCTGTACCATATTCATTTTATCTTGTTTTTGTTTTGTTTCCAACAGATGACGTAAGTCCGTGTTCCCGAATAAAAATGTCGTATTCCGGTTTTTTAGTCATGATTCTTTCACGACCGAATAGCTCCTGTAACTTATCCATAGATTTATGGGCCTTGTCGTTAACATCGTCAGGAAGGTAGTTCGAGTCGGTGATGACCGTTCCATCTCTGAGTATGCTGAATGCCACTTCGTATCGCTTTTCCTCTTCGCCGGGTAATTCCGTATACCCCACCATACTGAAGTGATCAGCTACTTCCTCTGTTGGTCGGAATCGGTAATCCTTTTTATATGTAAAACCATTCGCTGAGAATGAGCGTATCACTGAATCTCGTGCGTATTCAACATTGAGGGGAAAGAACACATTTTTTAGTTCCTCCACCAACTCCTTACCATTCGAGAGGTAATAACTGTTGTAGGTGACAGTCCCGCCACTCACTTTAAGAGCATATTCTCCGTAGAGTTTCTCTTTCCCGCCCAAATCGGTGACGAGAAGATCTTCCCCTTTCTGAATGTATTTCCACCCTAGGGTATCGCAAGCTCGCTTGAGAGCCTCTGGGTTCATCACTTTAGGGTCCTTGATGAACCTGGAACTTTCATATCTGGACATTATCGTTTGTGGTTTACATATGTTGTGCCTTTTGCGTTGGTCGAGATTGTTAGTTCTGGATCAGCTTCTACTAATTCTATAAAAGTCCCGAAGCCAAGCGATTCTGCAGTAATGCCGTATTTCCGGCATTCTTTTTCAAACTTTGATAGAATGACAAATCCTTTGAGATCATATAGTCTCTGATAAACCTCCATATAATTATTCGGGACAGAATCGCCAGTAGCCTCACCTGGCTTCGGAGGTGCCTCAAAACCATTTTTCTTATAGAATTCGTCCAAAGTGACCGAGGGGATACCTAGGCTTTCCGCAGTAAGCCCCAAAATGTTATCTGAAGTAAGCATCCATGGATTAGCATCGCGGTACTTCATCGCAACTCCTAGGATAAAATGATCGCCCTTCTTGGTCTGGAGTTCTTCCGGCAAGAGAGACATATCAGCATAGTCCATAAGCAGGAATTTCTTCTTAGCCTTGCGATCCTTATCCTTTGCAGCATTAATTGCTCCTACGGCCTTTCTTGCATTCGCTGCTGTTGCGGGATCTTCCGCTTTATTCTTTTTTTTGTCGAGTTCCTGTAGAACTTGACCGGAAAGAACCACACGGTTAGGGCGTTTGAACTTTGAAAGAATCTCGGGGTCGTCGAGGAAGACGTTAGTGTCAATGATGTATGTTTTTGCCATCAACTCGTCCTTAATCGTGCGTTCACGATCCTTCAAGGTTTGTTTGAAGGCGCGACCGCTCTCCATGAGGTTGATATATGTTTCATCACCCTCTTTCAAGATTTCATCGACCCTTAAAGAAATCTCCTCCAGTTCCTTAATTTTGCTGATATCCTCAAGGTCTTTTTCTGCCACAATAGCGACTAGTTTATCAAGCAGAGTCATTTCAAATGCAAGTTTAATACGGTTGAAGACCTCTTGTTTCTTCGTGCGAACCTGCGAGATAGTCTCTTCATTGAGAAACTCCTCGAAAACATTAATACGGCTATCACAGAATGATATTGACCTAACTGAACGCTTGGTAATATCGAAATCGGTATCCAAGTAGTTCAATGTGTCTGTAATCATCTTTGGAAGGAGAGCTATAGCAAAGGGGCCCTTCAAAACCGAAGAATCAATCTCGGTATCTGTATAGCGGAACACCATATCTGCAAGAATTTCCCCATCGGGACGATTCAAGACAAAGCCCTTGATAGCATAAGTGACATTAGAACCGCAAAGAATATAATTACCATCAACATCCTGCCAAATATGAAACAGATTATGTTTGAATGGAATCTCTGTCTCGCAATCTGTATAGGAGAGGAATACATTAGTCTCCGGACGACTCTCGCAAAGGGAGATGATTGTCTTGCACTTATCCTGGTCAAGAGTATCCGTCTTGATGAACACTTCTGTCTCCTTCTCATTAATCAGGAGTGGAAGGCCCTGCCAAAATTCCTCAGGCTCCATTACGGCAGGAATCATAGATGTAATTCCATCTTTGGTTTCCAGGGTTGCGACACCATCCAGTAAGGAAGCCTCAAATTTTTCCTGTGTTGGACGATCTATTTCAGTGGATGCCCCATGAAGCAGAACTCTTACTTGAACTCCTATTTTTTCGCGAAGCTTTTCGTTGCCAGCTATGATTTCGGTGAGTTCAGGACATACTTTTTCGTCCAGGACTGCCAAATATCGGAATTCATGATTAATAACGTCGTACAACACACCGATTTGAACAGGGACCTTTATGAGTTTGGTGAGGGAAGGGCATGAAATATTTGTAAAAGAATTACCTTTCTCCGTGTCATAAATAGAGGGTATCTGTTCATGAATAAAAGTCTTCAAGTATTGTTCATCCTTGAATGAAGATGGCGTAACAGCGGAAGCTGATCGTCCTAGAATGCCTTTAAAGATTTTTCGCGCCTTTCCATGTACCCCTGTCGTTCTGTCAAAATACACATTAAATGAATGTGCCTGGATAGTGCGGAATTTCTTTCCCTGTCGATAGTATTCATGACCGATGTCTGTCAATTGAATATTTCCGTCGTTGAAATCGCGGGTAATCATTCCAAATTCCAACAGAGACCGAATGGCTCTATCAAGAATTGACGCCTCTGCAGCATCCCGATATTCTCCGATATCGGGATTGTCACATACGTTCAAACCAAGAATAGAACCAAGCTGGGCCGTTGTAAGAGTTCCATCAATATCAAGTAGCCCGCAAATGGTCTTATCCATCAGTGTCAACGGCAGCGCTTCCGTACAGTCGGCGGTGTAGGGTATAACCATGTATTCCCAATAATACTGGGTATAACCAAGGTATAGCTCACATTGCTTCTTCTCTTCGCGAAGCAGATTGCAGATTTGTATGCTAGTTTTATCCATTGATCAGGTCTTTGTATTCGATTACTTTTCCTTGACGTTCTATCTCGCGAATTGCATTCAGGTAAAGGTAGTTGCCCTGCTTGTCCTTAATAGTGGCGAAGAAATCCTTGTTCCCTACAACAATCAAGAGGCGACGAGCTCTGGAGAGAGCCACATTAAGGCGCTCAGGAGAGTCGGCAAAACCAGCCTTATGGTTTTCTTCAATCCCGGTTCCGTGGACCGCCTTATTGCTTCGTACTGTTGATACGATAACAATATTCCTTTCCATTCCTTGGAATTTATCCACCGTATTGATTTTTATTCTAAGCCCCAGCTGGCGCGCACGCGGACGTACATTCTTTTTGATCCGGCTAACTTGTCTTCCGTAAAAACTAATCACGCCGATTTCTTTTTCCTCGTTACGTTTATACTCTTCTTTCAGGGTATCCCAATGGTCCATATATTCCTTGAAACCCTCAGCAGTGCTCAGTTTCTCCAGGATGATGTTTATGGCTATAATTTCACGTATATTGATTTTAGAAGTGCCTTCAGATTCTTCCGGAGCATCCACATTCACCCATATCGTGTGAGTATCAGGAGAGATAAATCCTTTCTGCAGGAAACCGTGATAGCGGCTTTCCGGGTTACTAAGATCCGGAGAATCCACCATGTCCGGGTTGAGCCCACATTTCAGACCACCACTCTCGTCATTCTCATAGAACTGACTGATTACATCATTGATAGCAGGATGCATTCGATACTGAAGGTTGAATGTAGACTTGATGGTAGGCGAAACCTGCTTATTAAGAATCATCCTTTTAAACTGAGATGTATCAACGAAGTCACGATCGATTTCTTCGACAAGAGCCTCGGCTTTCTTTGAGTTGAGGTCCATAAGGGCTTCCTTAAAGCTCTTCTCGTTAAGCATCGGGGGCAACTGCCGATGGTCTCCGATCACTATGGATTTGCGTCCAAAACAGAGAGGCATTAACAGTTCTGGAGGAGTGGCCTTTGATGCCTCATCCATGATAACGGTGTCGAAGTTAATAGTGCAGGCATCCTTTATCGCCTGCTGCATATCAGGCAAAGAGAGACTGTCGTCACAGCCGAATACTTCGGCCAGATGAATAGTGGCCCTATCATTGAGTGACCCATTCTTCCAATGGTAGAGGGCGGATTTGACTGCGCGAAAAACCTCGGATTGCAAACCCTTAAAAGTGCGAAGATATTCCAAAAGGAATCCTGGGCTCCCGGTAGAAGAACAGGTGCTACCGACAACATTTACGTGCTCGTAATAAAGATTACGGAACATAATCTTCGTATCCTTGTCCGGCATAACAAGCCCAATCGTCCAATCTTTCAGAACCTCCGCATATCGAGAGTCTCCAGCTTTTGATCGATTGGCAATACGACGCATCCAATGTTGTACAATGTTGTCGTTAACATCAACAACAACTACCTCATCTTCGTCTGGAACAGCTGTCTCCTCGCTCAGTACCTCAGACTCATAGTCATCCTCGATATCAGCAGTGTCGTCAATCCATTTCTCAATCCGTTCAATAGAATAGCGCTTACCCTCTTCCTCGAACTTCTGTGGTTTTCCGAATCGAAGCGGTTTAATAAGAGAAAGAAATCTTGCCATATCGGGGTTGACTGCTTTCTCGTTCATAAGCTTCTCCAAAGCGTTGTCCACAGCCAGGTTCGTCTCTGACGTAAGAAGAAGCCGAGTGTTTTGGTCTCTACGAATATGCTGCCAGATCAACTCTGCAATTACTGTGGTTTTACCAGTTCCGGGAGGCCCCTGAAGCATACAAAGGTCTCGAGCTTCTATACCTTTCAATACGGCTTTCTTCTGAGAGTCGTTGAGTTTGAGCACTGCGGTCTTGTCAAAATCCTTGAACTCGGGAGTCTCTTCGATGTTGGTGTTCTCATAGCGGAAAACTGGTTCCGCCTTTGACGTGTCAAAAATGAACTCGCGAATCTTATCGTTAACAGGAACATTGTTGGGGCCCTTGATAGCAGCTCCAGTTCCTAGTTTAGAAATGGCATCTTGAAGCCAGTCGAGCTTTGCGCGATCGCCAATCAAATATGCATGAACGGAATCAATCTTGCTTCCGTTTGCTTTCCAAAACTTGAGGAAGAAGTCGGTTTGTTTCTTTTCTTCTTTAAGTGTGTAGGGGAGGTATAGAACCAAGTGGTCTGATGTTGACTCGTACCCATTCAGCCGGCCGACATAGATGCTTTTTTTCTTCATGCGACCATCTTCCTCATAGGGGAAATCGTACACGAAATCAACACCATTGAGTTTTTTCAGCTTCTCTAGGAATATTTCCTTCTCTGTCTTCTTGGCAGTAAGATGTGTTGTTACCTTAAACTGAAAATCATCATCGCGTGGCGATTTGAATATTTGGAATTTCGCGATGCTCTCCAGACCACTTATTGCTTGTTCCAATTGTTCCTTTGTCTCGAAGTCAAAAGAGATGAACATTCCTTTCTCCGAAGGTGATGCATTATACTTGTAGTCCAAAGCATAGACATCCCTCCAGATATCATCCCATTCTTCTTTTGAAAAACCATTGGTCAATGTGTCTTCTACGGGGCGGAATTTATAAAACACCGATTTCTCAATATTCTCTTCCCCGTAGATATATTTTAAAGTGCTCTCCAGGAACGCATATCTGTTTTCCATGTTCTCGCCCATACCCATCTCTATGAGAAAAATAGAGGCGCTAGACGGCTCAGGGAGACATATCTCCTTTTGCCGATACTCTAGCCCTATTCTTTTGAACGACCGATCCTCTGAGAAAGTGATCCCATATTTTTCAACATGAGGCGACTTCCATAAGTTTTGAACATTCGTAATGCGGAACAGAACACTCATCGTTATCGGGGAGTATCCCTCTGTGGCCATTTGTTCGGAAAGAGTCAAGAAAGGCACTTTCAGATCGCTGGCAGAAACAAAGACACCCCTCTGGGATAATTGAGCTACCGGGCCTAATTTTTCAGACAACCTCACGGCAGGAGGAATGGGCAGGACCGACACAACACACCCAATAGTGGCATCACGTTCATACCTGTCCGGAAACTTCTTGCTGATGATCGAGTCAATGCCACGATAGATATCGTCAAGCCGCATCAGAGAGTTCCCATCATTGTCTATATCTGTTTCTATCTGAAGCTCTTCCTTCAACGCTTCACGAAGCGGATAGTACTCATTTGTGTCTTTCGCCGGAAGACGCATGTCAAGTCTGTATCGATAAACACCCTCGCCATTTTCCCGCATTTCCTCGGAAAGATGAGGCACTCCATCCAAGTGGAAAGGTTCGTTCAGCGAATCGATAATCTGGGATTGCGCTTCAACAAACTCGGTCCAAATCTCCTGTTGAATCTCTATAGACATTCCCGGAGGAACTTCCAATGCGGCGACCTTTTGATTAAGATCTACCATCTGGCTTATAGCTTGGAAGTCGGTAAATGATTCGGCAGGAGTGAGGAAAATGAATTGAGCCGTTATAGGAAGGCTGTATGCTGGATCAGGCAGTGAAATGCTACTCCTGAATTTTGTTTTCTTTGCATGAGCGACCTGAAGCTCGTAAGAAAACTTAATCTGATTGTACGAAAGAACTAGATCTGCCTGCCCACTGGGATTGGTCAGTGGAATGCTGACCAGGAATTCATCCTCAGCTCGCTTCGAGAGGAAGCAAGGCCAGTTTCCGTTGGAAAGAGTCCTGATGATATCTTCAAATCTTACCTTGTTTGCGTTGTCAAATTTTGTTTGTGCTCTGTCGTTGTACCTGATTACGAGCTTATGAGGATGCTCATTCGGGTCATTCACGTTGAAGATGTCTTCGTACATTATCAATTGTGTTTAGCGTTAAACCATTAATTGCGTCCAACCGCGGAGCGCAACCTTAACGGCAGCAAAGGTCTAACTTTTCGACGAACTGGAATTTCGCTTTAAGTTTTTCGTTTACAAAATACCGTGTTTGCAAATATAGCAAAAGTTGCTGGCACTCGGGGTATAGGCAATAAGGAAAGCACCAATTCTATCACCCTTTTTGTCTCAAGCAGATGATGGCGAATAATGGTTTCGCTAAATAACTAGCAATATCCTACTTTACACTGCCGTCTGACGATTTAGAGACGGCGGTATTATTTGAAGAACATCCACTTCGCAGCGATACTTTATTTTTGCGTATTATTCAGTGTATGAGTATTTGCCACGATGTATGCTTGCTACGCTCTAGAATAAATATTAACTTTGTATTTTTAAGAGTATTGCGAATGATTACTCACAGGGATAACGCAGAATTCCTCCATCTTTTCAGCCAGGAACAGAACGGGCTGAAATACCTAACCCATGATTTCAGTGTGGGATTAGATTTTATCGACTACATATATAAGTGCCAGCAGCTTATCCTTTCATGCTGCGCAAAAATGAATATAAACGGCGGATTATATGAACTCGTTAGGGGGTTTGTATTCGGTCCAGAGTGGGTGGACTATAAAGGCTCCACACATACCTTCTTCGTCTCATCTGAAGAAAGTGTTTCATACTATGAAGAGTCTGGACGACACCCCCTTAATAATCACTTGTTCGCGGCAGAAGTAGAAGACTTCCGAAACTCAATCCGCTTTAGAAGCGGCCGTCTGGATCTTTTCTTCCGTGAAGAGCTCACCCGAGAGTATCCAGATTTGAGCCTGAAAATCTCAGGGAGACTCAAAGGCGCCGATATGTATATAGAAACCGGTCCCATAAGGGAAGCGCTTCGGCTTATTCTTAAGGGAATGCAAGAATATAAAGATTGCCCAATTGTTAACGTATCTTTTTTTGAAGAGGAAATCGAAGACGGTCTATTGCTATCCTCTCTTTCCATTACTCAGGTGGGTTCGTTCCCGTCACATACTTTATCCCGCGACATGACGCGTTTGTCAGAAGGGGATAGCGGCACTTTCGGAACCATTAGAAAGCGGCTGCAAGGTTTGTGTGATTGGGAGGTGGTATCCCGCTGGACAGATTCTGAAGACCCTCAAAGATGGAGGATTCTAGGGGACAAGTCTCAGCCCGAGATTTCTCCCGCTAGCATTGCAGAAGGTTTTTCGCACACGTTACGCATATACCATAAGCCATGATATACCTCATTGACGATACCCCTATACAGATGTTAGAAGGGTATTTGCGATTGTCGGACTATGCCTCCATTTTTAGGCGATTAGACTCTATACCTATTGATGACGTACCGTCTTTATCCGGGGCGTCATGTGTTCTTATGCACTCATCATACGGAGACTCTACCATCAAGCGCAGAGTGCTTGACGTTCTTGATTGTGGAGAAGTCGCGCCTGTTGTATTATTCAGTGACGGAGATAGTGAAGAGGCAAAGTTCAATGGGGATAATTATATCATCTCTATAAAGAAATCAGTCATATACTCCCGACTTCCACGATTCCTTAAGGAGTATCGTAAAAGCGGCGTTGTTAATCTGAAGATTCTGGCCGGGGAGAAGCCGGTCCCAGAAAAAAGAAGCATGCCAATACCGGGTAACAATGTCTTCAGTGAGTTCTTCTCAAGAATCAGTCTAGATTTTACTTCGGAAAAGGAAGAAACAACCGACGGGCCTTGCATATATTGCATCGGTAGGGAAGGAATGAGTGCTATTGCAGGGAAATTAGGCGGCAGTTATATCAGGATTAATGCAACATCTTTCAATACTGATGATTCCCGTCTGATGGATATAAGCATTCATGACTTTCTGATGGCTTCAATTTGTCGCGAAGCTAAGATGTTCATCCTGGACACGGATTTCGACCCGAGGCTTTTAATGCTCCTCGCAATGCATATCCGTCTTACTGAAACAATTCCCGGCAATAGCAAGTATGCGCCCATTGTATTTATATCGGATTTTTCGCTAGAGAAATTGGTGAAGAAAGGTACGGGGGCGCAGATATTTATGACTGAAGGCACATATCTATGTCGACGTTCTGAAATAGAAGGGAAATTGGGTTCCTTTAAGTCGCTTGACGAAGAATCCGAACGTTCAGATTTCCTGGACAGAATCAATATCCCTGTTCCCAAGGGAAGCAATCATTCACTTGCTAATCAATGGGGGGCAAGCCGTTTGTATATGATAATAAACGGCGATAATGCCAGAAAAGATGCTTTCAAGGATTTTCAGGACATACACAAAAGGCTGTATTTTAAATATATAACACACAAAATCATAGCCGGAGAATCCCCGCTTGCAATGGGTAAACCCTCGTTCCAGGTAAAAGGGGCGACGGGGAAACGTGTTCTTCTTATAGATGATGAAGCAGAAAAAGGGTGGTCTAAAGTATTGTCAAATATTTTGCCTAGCGCCCGTTTCAATCCTGCCGATGATGTCATATCTGAAACAGTGATGGATTACGACAGTTTCTCGACGAATGCTCGAAGCAAAATTGAGGAAAGGAACTACGACCTAATTTTGCTTGATCTCCGTCTTGGCGGTATCAGGGAGGATTGTATCGTTGATCCCCAGCAGATGTCAGGATACAAAGTGCTTCAACGGATCAAGCAATTAAATAGAGGAACGCAAGTAGTAATGCTCACCGCATCAAATAAAGCATGGAACCTTAAGGCTATAATGAATAGTTCATTTGGGGCAGACGGGTACTTTGTCAAGGAGTCTCCTGAATATGAATTTTCTGACGAATTATCAGCTGCAAATTTGCGCTCGCTGATTTCTGACATGGAGAAATGTTTCAATCAAGGATACTTACGTGATTATTGGTCTTTTGTCCATGGCTTTGACGGGGCTGCCAGCATACTTGCGGGAGAGGTTAAAACTCAGCTTGAGATTGCTTACGGGATGGCTGCTCAAGCCGAAAAGCCGGATGATTTCAGATATGCTTTTCTAGCATTATATCAAGCATTAGAAATCATTACATCAAAACTTACGGATTGGCAAATCGACACAACTGGTCACGACACGAAACTTCTTCAGCTCCCCGATGGCAATTATGCTAAAGAACTTGTTCCACCCACAGGTAAAGACATTCTTTGGTCATTCAAGCAATTTGCTTTCCACAAAGTTCCCAAAAACGGTACATTCCCACAAAAAGATAAATTGGCGGCCCTATATTTACAGACGTGGGGACTCAATGACCGAGGTCTCTTGTTTTTAATGGATCAGCTGATTGCGATCCGAAATTCACTTATCCATCCAGATAATGCAAAGCTATTTGAGACGATAGATCCTATTAGAGAAGGGGCTTTCCTGCAGAATCCATATTTCAGAGACGAGACCTATGTCTTCGGCTCGCCTATGCTCAAGCCATTGTTTAGGGAGGCATCATCTAAAAATCTGCTATTTACTGATTCCAATAAGAGACCGGTACTACATAGAGATATTACCGCATCTCAAGTTGGTATTCGTATTTTGTTTTCATGCCTTAAAGAAATCCTGCCACACATTTAGTTATGAGTAATGAATTGAAAGCTCTTCCGGAAGATCAAAAAAAAGCTATAGTTGGCTTGGCGTGTTTAATTGAAGCCCAAGGGAAAGGCGGGCACTTTAAAAGCAATGATCCGGAAATGGATATCATTGTCAGAGAGTGTTTCGACAATGAATGGAATGGTCATTGGGACAACGATTACCGTCACACGTATCTCGTTGAAGCCGCTATTTATGCCGCTCATAACCAACAAGACTGCATCAGTACCGTTGCCGCTCTTGATATGGAGACTAAATACGCATTCAAGACGATGATGCTTGATGTCATAGGGGACAATGCAATTATGGTCATGGTGGCGGCATATGTTTATAAAGAAATAGGGCTTCCCGCTTTTGAACCCCCGAAAGAAAGGGAGACGCCTCGAGTCGAGCGAAACACCCAGGAGGATGATGGAACTCGCATTATTGACGACCCGTTTTTCCGTCTTGCAGATGTCGGGGCGGTACGAGGAGATACCGAGAAGTTCTTCACCATGGTGGATGATGAGACTAGAGAAGAAACGCAGGTTGGAGCACATTATGAGTATTGGAAGAGCGAAGGGATATGCCCGGTGAATGGTGTCGTCGGCTATGTGGATCCCGAGAGAAACGTTTCGACTCCTAAAGGGACACTGTGTTATCTAGTCTGCACGGGAAACCTGGTTGTTCCGGCGATGCAATGGGGATTGGAGAAGATCGACGAATGGGAGTACATGGAAAAAGTCCAGAATAACAGGATGCTCTCTTGTGACAGAAGCGGAAAGCTCTGCGATAGTCTTCGAGAGATGAAGAAACCTTCTGCCCCGTCACCAAAAAAGACCCTTTCGACAGAAAAAAAGGACAAACAAGTTTTGCACTTCGTCGCGACTGTTCAGCAACGTATTGAAGGAGGATACTCTTTTGCACCCAGCTACATTGAAAGGCACATAAGTTTGACATATACGAAAAAAGGCTCGGAATTGAGATTGGAAGTTGTTGGTGTCATGAAACCCCGGACAGCAAAATTCAAAAATGACGATGGGCGGATTCTCACTTATGAGGATACCACAAGACCTTTTACCTACTATGAGGTTGAAACGGAGCCCGTCCATAATTCTATAGTTAGGGTGTCGCTTTTTCAAAAAAACGAATTGTTTGAAGATATAGAATACAGATATACCATTGACAAATAGTATGACGGAAGGTTGGAATGATGATTATCTGGAGCAGCTGAAATCGCTTGGGGTTTCTTGCCTGTACCATGTTACAGACAAAGATAATTTGCGTTCAATTCTGAAAGAACGTGGGCTTTCGTCCTGGAAGAAACTCTCGGACGATGGAATTACTGTTCCCAGACCAGGAGGGAACGCAGTCACTCACCGTTTGGATGCGCGTCATATGGGGCGAGACAATTGCGTCCATCTGTTTGCGACTAAGCCTTCAGATGATATCATTCGTTCCATGGAGGACAGCAAGAGATTCAGCGACCTTTGTGTTCTGTCGGTGTCCCTTAAGGCTATCCGACCGAAGAAAACCTCATTCTGGATAGGAGATCCTTATTCTGGGGGAGAATATATTAAGAACCTGGGAGACTTGGCGATTAGAATTGAGAAAGACCCTTCATGCCTTACCCGCTTATGTGTAGATATAGATGAGGGAGTTCACGTCAACTATATAGGTGATATCCCTAAAGATATATGGACACGTATCTCTGAGGTTCATCCAACAGCGATTGTATTCGTTATCGACCAGTCCTGCTCGATGGCTCGAGGTACAGATTTAGACAACGTCGACTACGACTATATCTCACATTTGGTGGCCCAAGGAGTTAACATGCAGATATCAAGCTTCTTGGAAAAGTGCATCAGCGATGACGGGACAGTCAGCCACCTATATGACATTGCAGTGATAGGATATGGAAACACAGTAACGCCTGCCTGGAACGGAACTCTTTCGGAAAATGCTTTTCATTGTCCGATGGAACTTTTGTCGCACGTAAAAGCCCCTGGAGATCGCTTCAAGTGGGTTGACCCTAAAGATAATGATACGAGAGGAAGATGCGACTTAGCCTTTAACTATGTATATAATATCCTGAAAGAATGGACATCTAAGGAAGAAAATCGTTTTTCTTATCCTCCTACCGTTATACACATTTCTGATGGTGATGTGAAGAGGGATTATCAAGAAGACCTGCTTCTGAGCGCCGACAAGATAAAATCGCTTCGCACTGAAATCGGGAATGTCATTATTTGGAATATTGGTTATTTGCCGGTCCGTGATAGTGTACCAAAAAATGTGTCTGAGTAGGTAGAAAGAAAAAAGTCTGTAATTTTAAAGAACAATTAATCACGACAAAAATTGGATCTTTAAAACGACAGACTTATGATTACACTTACAAAGGAACAACTTTCTGAGGT
>JAEEII010000005.1 GCA_016281295.1 Bacteroidales bacterium | reverse complement strand
TGGAAGGCGAGGCCACCTCGAAGACCCTGGAGTATGCTTACGACGACTGGTGCGTCGCCCGTATGGCAGAGGCCTTGGGTGAACAGGACATCGCCAATGAGTTCTATCAAAGGGCACAGGCCTACAAGAACCTCTTCAACCCGAAAAACCAGTTCTTCCAAGGCCGTCGTAACGGTGGCTTCATGGAACCGTTCGACCCCACCCAGGTCAACTTCACCCTTACGGAAGCCAACACCTGGCAATATAACTTCTTCGTCCCTCAGGATATCAACACCCATGTCGATTTGATGGGAGGAAGAGAACAGTATGCCCAAAAACTCGACGCGCTGTTCACCGCCTCCAGCAAGCTCACGGGCCGCGAACAGGTGGATATCACCGGCTTGATCGGTCAATATGCGCATGGCAATGAGCCGAGCCATAACACCGTTTATATGTATAACTTCGTCGGACAACCCACCAAGACGCAACGTTATGTGCGCCAGGTGATGGATGAGTTCTATACCGATGGGCGTGATGGCCTTAGTGGCAACGAGGATTGTGGTCAGATGTCGGCTTGGGGCGTGTTCTCCGCCATGGGGTTCTATCCGGCCACTCCCGCATCGGGCTATTATGTGTTGGGCGTGCCTCGCTTCGACAAGGTGTCCCTCCATCTCGGGGAAGGCAAGACCTTTGTCGTGAAGGCCAAGAACTTGACTCCGCAGAACCGTTATGTGAAGTCGGTGAAACTGAACGGAAAGCCTCTGGCACGAAGCTATGTCACTGTTGACGAGGTGCTGGCGGGCGGCGAGTTGGTGTTCACCATGACCGCCACACCGGATTCGCCTTGGGCTACCCAGCCAGAGAACTGCCCCGTGATGCGCATCCCCACCGAGTCAATTTTGGTGGTCCCCGCCATCAATGCCTCGTCCAACACTTTCTTCGACAGTCTCATGGTCACCATGAGTCATCCCTTGGAAGGGGCATCCATCTATTATACCCTCGATGGGAGCGAGCCCAATGAGAACAGCTTGCGCTATACCGAGCCTCTGATGCTGAAGCAGGCGGTCACCCTTCGCGCTGCTGCCTTGCAAGGGGGACGCTGGAGCCGCGTCGTCGAGTCTGACTTCTATCTCATCGACGCAAAACGGGCTGTAAAACTGGAACATCCTTTCTCCGACCAGTATGACGCAGGTGGCTTGAAAGCACTCATCGACCATCAAAGAGGTGGCGAGAACTTCCGTACCGGGACCTGGCAGGGCTATAGCGGCGTGGATCTCGTCGCCACGGTGGACCTTGGCTCCAAACAGCGTATCAATAGACTCGCAGGTGGCTTCCTCCAAGAACAAGGCTCGTGGATCTTCATGCCCAAGGAAGTGGAGTTCTTTGTCTCCGACGACGGAAAACGTTTCCGCAGTGTGGGCAAAGTCGTCAACGACGTGCCTTTGGATGAGGACGATGCCGTGATTCAAGATCTTGGCGTACGCCCCCGTTGCGACGCCCGTTATGTGAAGATGGCTGCCAAAAACATCAAGACCTGCCCCGACTGGCATGTCGGTGCCGGACAGCCAGCCTGGATCTTCTGTGACGAATTTATCATCGAATAATAATCAATTCAACAATTAAACCATTCAACAACTCAACAAAATGAAAGAATCCATTGTAATCCTTGCTGGCGGTGGTCCAGCTCCTGGTATCAACACCGTTATCAGCACAGTGGCTAAAACCTTCCTCAAGGCCGGTTATCGTGTGCTTGGCTTGAACGAAGGCTACAAAAACCTTTTCAAGGAAAATCCTCTGGTGGATGAAATCGACTTCATCTATGCCGATGAGATCCAAAAACAAGGTGGCTCGGCTTTGCGTATGAGCCGTTACAAACCGAAGAACGAGGAATTCAACACCAATTTCTTCGTGAAGAACAACGTGAAGCTCCTGGTCACCATCGGTGGCGATGACACAGCATCCACTGCAAACCGCATCTCGAAATATTTGAGCGAGAACAACGTGCAGATTCAGAACATCCACGTGCCCAAGACCATCGACAATGACTTGCCGCTTCCTGACGGTCAGCCGACGTTTGGTTATTATTCCGCCAAGGATGCCGCCGTGCATCTGGTGCAAACGGTTTATGAGGATGCCCGTACCAGTGGCAACTGGTTTGTCCTTTCGGCCATGGGGCGTGAGGCCGGACACCTCGCTTTCGGTATGACCTCCGCCTGCCACTGCCCGATGGTGGTCATCCCCGAGATGTTCAACAAAACGGATGTGACCCTCGACGCCATCATCAACTTGATGGTCAGCTCCATCGTCAAGCGTAAGCTGTTGGGTGTGGAATATGGCGTCGTCATCATCAGCGAGGGTGTGTTCCACTTCATGACGGATGCCGAGATTGAGAAGTCGGGTGTGGCTTTCACCTACGATGAACACGGTCATCCTGAGCTGGGCAACGTGAGCAAGGCTCATATCTTCAACTTGCTGCTGCAACAGCGTCTGCGTCTGCTCGGCCTCAGCGTGAAGAGCCGTCCTGTTGAGATTGGCTACGGTATCCGTTGCGTGGAGCCGAACGGCTATGACCTGACCTATTGCTCCTTGCTGGGCTATGGCGTGAAGAAGCTGTTCGACAGAGGTGTCACGGGTGCTATGGTCACCACCAACCCCAAGGGTGAGATTATCCCGTTGTATCTCAAGGATGTGGAAGACGAGAACGGCAAAATCAAACCGCGTCTGGTCAACCTCAACGGTCCCAAGGCTGAGTTGATTTTCAACGATGGTCTGCAATATATCACTCCAGAGGATTATGAGGCAGCCAAACGCTACCTGCCGAATCCTGAGGAATACGACTTCAAGAAAATCTTACATTGGTAAGGTGGTAAGTTGAACATCGAAAATTTTCGATGTTATCATTTGCTCAGCTGTTCAGCGATGAGATTGTTGAGCTTTAAAGCCGCGTCTCTCAGCAGGCTGACATCAGTGGGGAAGGGCAGAGGCTGTTTTGCCAAACGTTCAAGGGTTTGTGCGGAGCAGGCTTCTGCCTTTCCTTCTATAGAGGTGTAGCTGTAGTTGAATTTGGAACTTGCCTCCAGGCCATGGATGGTGATGACGTTCCAGTCGCTTCCGGTGACGCTTTCAGGGTCTTTAAAGATGAAATGCAGGTCGGCTTTGACGGTGGCACTCTTGCTGAGGTTGTGGTCCGTCACCATGGCGGTGAGGTCGCCGTTGCTTTCTTTGAACGAGGCGGTCTCGTCGCGGTCAGGGGTGACGATGAAATCGGTGAGTTCAACAATCATCTTAGCCGTTTTCATGAGGCTGTCTTTGGCGATGGGGAAGTGGGAGATTTCCGTTTCGTCGAAATACATGATGGCTTCGTCGAGGCCTTGTGGTAAGGGGCGGCGTGAGTCGTTGTAGTCAAACTCCGATTCCAGATGGGAGGTCTGTCTCAGCATCGCCATCACTTGATATTCGTTGATCAGTGAGGCATCGGTGCTGACACGGGTGAGTGTGCGTGTGAGTCTCTTCGCTTCCTTGATGTTGGCGGGCTCCCCGGTCTCTAACAGCTGTCGGATTCTTGCCGAGAGATAAGCCTCCGCTTTGTTTTTCGAGCCGCTCAGCTCATCGTCCAGATTCAACGGCTGGTAATGAATCTCTTTTTTGAGTTGGTTGGGGAAACAGGACAGGGCGTCTTCACGTCCTTTCATGCTGGTGTACCGTTCGTAGATCTCCGGCCAAACGTCGGGTTGTCCCGTGGCCTTCAGCTGTTGGATGCGCTCGTGGTCAGCTTGGTTGGCTTTGTGGTAGGCGTTGGCGACCCAGGTGACTTCGTCAGCGTGAATCCGTCCCGCACAGATCTTTGGCGCGGTTCTTAGAATCACTTGGTCGTATTCCTCGGCTTCGTATAACTTTTGGGTGGTGTTGCATGCGGAGAAAAGCAGGCAGGCAAATAATGCCGTGGGTAATAAGAGTCGTTTCATGATCATTGTCTTTGTCACAAAAAAGTTTTAATATGCAAATATCACGCCATTTTTTTTCGTTATCTTTGCCGCATGGAAAAGATTAAGCAATTACAAGAGAAATTCTCTTCTTTTATGGATTCGGTAGCCTTCGACTATCGTCCCGCCGAGCTGTATGCTCCCATCACCTATACCTTGTTTCAGAAAGGCAAACGGCTTCGTCCGATGTTATGTCTGTTGGCTTGCGACCTGTTCGGTGGCTCGCTTGACGAGGCACTTTATCCCGCCTTGGGGTTAGAGACCTTTCACAACTCCACCTTGCTTCATGATGACATCATGGACCAGGCTCCTTTGCGTCGTGGCATGGAGACCGTTTATAAGAAATGGAACACCAACATGGCCATTCTCTCTGGCGATGCCATGATAGCGTTGGCTTTCGATTTCGTCCTGAGGACTCCCCGGTCGTCAGAGACAGCTCGTCTCTTGGCTCAGGTGCATCGCGAGGTGTGTGAGGGTCAGCAGTATGACTTGAATTTCGAGACCCAGCCAGTGGTCTCGATTCCTGAGTATATGGAAATGATACGCCTGAAGACCGCGGTGTTACTTGCTACGAGTCTTCAGATGGGTGCTGTGGTGGCAGGCGCTGACGAGCAGAGCCAGCGTGCCCTTTATGATTTCGGAATTGCCATCGGGATGGCGTTCCAGCTTCAGGACGATGTCTTGGATTGCTATGGGGATGAGTCTGTTTTTGGGAAAAAGACGGGTGGCGACATTGTCGAGAACAAAAAGACCTACATGTTGCTGAAGGCTTTGGAGCTGGCATCCCCGGAGATGAAAGAGACGTTGACGCGGTGGTGCTCCACGCCCACCGTGGAGCCTGTGGAGAAAATACAGGCTGTCATAGCCTGTTATGACGCGCTTCATGTAAAGGCTGAGGCGGAGCAAGTGATTGCTGACTACCACCGTCAGGCTGACGCTTTATTGGATTCAGTCCGCATCCCGGAGGAACGGAAACAGCCTTTGAGGGATTACGCGCGGATGTTGTTGGGACGGTCGAAATGATACAGATGAAACATGAAAGAGGGCGGCCTGCATGCAGGCCGCCCTCTTTCATGTTCAGCTTTTGATGGGCTGTTTAGTTATTTGTCTGATCTGGTTGCATTTGGAGTCTCTTTTGCTTTTTTAATCTTGATCTCCTTGGGTTTCATTTTGTCAGGAGTGGCTTTGGGTTCGGCAGCCTTGACATTCTTTTCAGCTTTTTTATCTTTCTCGCAGCAGTCGCCTTTGCCTTTTTTGTCGCAGGCTTGCTTGTCACATGCTTTCTTGTCGCCTTCTTTGACGGCTTTTTGCTGTGCTTTGGAAGCGTTTTGGAACTGAGCGGCCTCGGGTTTAACGGCAGCTTTTTCGTGTTTTACTTCTTTGCTGTCAGTCTTAACAGCTTTCTTGTCCTGAGCATTGGCTTGTTGAACAGTGGCAACGTTGATGGCAAAGAATGCCATGACGCCTAAAACAATCGCTTTTTTCATGATAATAGATGTTTTTATTGATTAATGTTTGTTGAATAAACAGTATAAGTTATGCAAATATTATACCAAAAAACCACTTCTATGCACTTTTATAAAAACAAACAGCTGTCCCCATAACTCAGGAAACGGAAATCATGGTCGAGTGCAAATTGATAGGCTTCTTTCCATCGGTCGCCGATCAAGGCGGACACCAAGAGCAGCAGGGTGCTTTTGGGTTGGTGGAAGTTGGTGATCAACCCTGTGATGACTCTCATCTGGTAGGAGGGAGCGATCATCAGGGCGGTGGAGGCTTCTAGCCGTTGAAGCTGGTGTTGGTCGAGGTAGGTGAGGATGTGTTGAAGGGCTTGGCGGGTGGAGAGTTGCGGGTGGGTCTCGTAAGGATACCATTGCTCCACGTGGAGGTCGCGCAGTGCCACCCCTTGTTCTTCGAGCATCATGCCAATCCAATACAGGCTTTCGAGGGTGCGTGTGCTGGTGGTGCCGACGGGAATAATGGGGTGGCCGATGTGCTGGATTAAGTGTTGGATGAGTGATTTCTTCACGATGATGGTCTCGGAGTGCATGGCATGTTCACCGATGGTTTGTGTGGCAACCGGTCTGAAGGTGCCAGCGCCCACATGGAGGGTTACCTCGTCCATGTCAACGCCTTGGTCTCTCAACTGTTCCAGCAGGGGCTTGGTGAAATGGAGTCCCGCGGTAGGGGCGGCTACGGAGCCGTCATAACGGGCGAAGACGGTCTGGTAACGGTCCCGGTCCTCTGGCTCTGCCTCGCGATGCAAATAGGGTGGCAAGGGAATCTCCCCAGCCGCTTCGAGTACGGTGGCAAAGGGCAGGGCGGCTGGTTCCCACGAGAATTCAATCACTGAATATTGGTCGTTTCTCGAAACTCTTTCGGCACATAACATAATCTCTTGGCCTCCTGAACTTAGATGCTGCCGTAGCATTCCCTCATGCCAGCGTTTCGAGTTCCCGACCAAACATTTCCACCGAACGGGCGAAGGACTGCTGAAAGCAATCTGATAGTCGTCTTCCGGCTCAAGACAAAAAATCTCGATGTGCGATCCGGTGTCCTTTTGGAAACGTAACCGAGCACGAATCACTTTGGTCTCGTTGAATACCAGCAGGGTATGCTTTGGTAGGAAATCGCCTATGTGCTTGAACTGCGATGCTTTGATAACACCGTCTTTCAACACCAGTAGCTTGGAGGCATCGCGTTCTGGAAGCGGGTATTTGGCAATCCGCTCTTCGGGTAGGGGATAGTCGTAATCTTCTATCGACAAATAACGTATTTTGTCCATGTTGGAGCTTTTTTTTGCAAAAGTAATATTTAGTTTTACTACTTTTGCAAAGTATCAAAGCGAATTGTCATGAAACGTGTTTTTTTCTTTTTGTTGATGTTAGCGTCTTTTAGCTTGAGCGCGCAAAATATCTCTGTCGAAGGGGCTCAGTCAGGTGTGTGGGGTGTGGATACCGTCAAGGTGGTTGGTAATGTCAAAGTGACTGATACCTTGAGAATTATGCCAGGTACCGTGGTCTTGTTTGAAGGCTTTTATGGTATTCTGGTGGGTAATAACGCATCTTTAATTGCGCAAGGAGCCGTGGATGACAGCATTGTCTTCACTGTGTCCGACACGACTTCCCTCTTCGAGTATAACAATAACAGGGGGGCTTGGAATGGGATTGAATGCTCCAAAGCCTTGCATCTGAAACTTGATTATTGTGTGTTTCAATATGCCAAGGCTTCCGATACGCTCGACATGTCGGGAGGTGCCATAAAGGCTATGCTTTCCGATGATATAGAGATTAACCATTGTGCGTTCCGTCACAATTTCTCCCGTGAAAACGGTGGTGCCATCAGTGCCGTCCTATCGTCGGTGAAGATGTCGGATTGCGTGATTACTAATAATAAGGTGTTTTCCGAAGACAATCTCTTTTACCGATATGGCGGTGCCTTGCATTTCCTGAAGTGTGATGTGGAGATGAGCGACATGGACTTTCATGACAACGATGGGTCGGTTTGTGTGGGTGGAGCTCTCAGCTTGGATAGCTGCTCGCTCATCCTCGACCGGGCGGTTTTTCACCACAATTTAGGTCTGAACGGAGGGGGGCTGTATCTCATGCGATGCAACGATAAGCGCTGTGTCCTGTCGAATCTGTTGTTTCATGACAATGTCTCGGGACACTTTGCAGGAGGACTGGCGTTTTGTGCCGCGTCTCCTGATGTATATAACATGACAGTGACCGGCAACGCCTCTATTGGGGTCTCTTGCAACGCCATCTTTTTCTATCAGGAGAGTTCGCCGCGACTGTACAACAGCATCATATATGGGAATTATCCGTCCATTGACTCTACATTTGAGCAGGATTTTGCGCAGATGTGGATGTGGACGTTTGATGGTTACGGCCCCAAGTTCTATAATTGTTTGATTGAAGGTGGAACGAGTCAGATTCATTCTCCTGAGTACATACAGCTGCTTGAGGAGGTCATTGATGCGGATCCACTTTTTGTTGATCCCGAGCATCATGATTACCAGCTTTCAGCAAGCAGTCCATGTAGAGATGCGGGATGTGTCTCAACGCCTGATGATGTTCTTGCCGGACTTGACCTGGCTGGTCAACCTCGATTGTCGAACGGAAGGGTTGACATAGGTGCTTATGAGTATTCCGTGGTCAAGGTTGATGAAACGGCGACCGTGCTGGATGGCCCTCGTGTCATTGGTGTACCCTTAAGTTCCCAGAGCCGTTTGATGCTCGATTTGGATGCCTCCTTTGAGGTGACGGTGAGTGTTTATTCTTTGCAAGGACAACGGTTGGCATCCCGTCGTTTTGGAAGTTGTGGCACAGGGAAAAACATGCTGGACCTGGGTGGTTTCTCGGAGGAGCTTTGCCCAGGCGTGTATCTGTTGGAAGTCTGTGCTGGTGACAATAGATGGACCTTGAAAACGGTGAGATAAGATGGCATTGAAACATCATATACCGAACACAATCACCTGTGGCAATCTGTTTTCGGGTTGTCTTTCTGTGCTGTTCCTCATGTCTGGGATGTCGGTCAAGGCGGCGTTGATGATTTTTGTCGCGGGGCTGTTCGATTTTCTGGATGGTTTTACGGCGCGTTTGCTTCATGCGCATTCACCCATTGGGGCTGACTTGGATTCTTTGTCGGATGTGGTGTCGTTTGGGGTGGCTCCGGGTTTTATCATGTATTATCTGATGCGGCATTCGCTTGTCCATTTCGCCGATATGTCTGAGGTCACGGCCTTCATGGTGTCATGCACGGCTTTTTTGTTGCCGGTGTTTTCTGCCGTTCGGTTGGCGAAATTCAATATCGACGATACGCAGAAGACCTCGTTCAGGGGGTTGCCTGCTCCGGGCATGGCCATCTTCATCGCCTCGTTGCCTTTGGCTTTGGCGAAAGTCGGTCATCTCACGGATGGCTCGTTGGGCTTCTGGGTGTGCTTGGGCATCACTCTCATCTTCTCTTTCCTGATGGTGAGCAGGCTGCGTTTCTTCTCGTTCAAGATGAAGGCGTTGGCATGGAAGGGCTATGCGCTGCAATGGATTTTTCTGGCCATTGCCATCGTGGGCTTCGCCGTTTTTCGTTTTGTGGCGTTGCCGTTTATCTTGTTGCTGTATATCTTGCTTTCGGTGTTGTTTTACCGTTAAAACTCCTTCTTGTGGAAGATAAAGTTGTGTCCGAGATACACTTCTTGGACATGGGGATTTTGCGCGAGTTCCTCCGGCGGTCCTGAAGTCAGCACGCGTCCTTCGAAGAGGAGGTAGTCGTGGTCGGTGATGGAGAGGGTCTCGTGGACGTTGTGGTCGGTGATGAGGACCCCGATGTTTTTTTGTTTCAATTTGAAGATGATACGTTGGATGTCTTCCACGGCGATGGGGTCAACGCCAGCGAAGGGTTCGTCGAGGAGGATGAACTTGGGATCGACGGCGAGGGCGCGGGCGATCTCTGTCCTTCTGCGTTCACCGCCTGAGAGCTGGATGCCTTTGTTTTTTCGCACATGTTGCAAGCCGAACTCATCCAACAGCGATTCCAGCTTCTCTTCCCGTTGTGAACGGGTGAGGTCGCGCTTGAACTGCATCACGGAGAAGATGTTATCCTCGACGCTCATTTGTCTGAATACCGAGGCCTCCTGGGCCAGATAGCCGATGCCCATCTGCGCTCTTTTGTACATGGGCTCTCCGGTCAGCTCGCGGTCGTCAAGGTACACCTTTCCTGAAAAGGGCTTGATCAGTCCGACAACCATATAGAAAGTGGTGGTCTTGCCAGCACCGTTGGGGCCAAGCAGACCCACGATTTTCCCTTGCTCCACTTCGACGCTGACGTCGTTGACTACGGTACGCTGCTTGTATTTCTTGATGAGGTTCTCGGTCCTTAGTTTCATAGTATTCCTTCTTTTAAGATGTCGTGTAGATGAATCACGCCCACATAGTTGCCGTTGCTCATCACGGGCAGTTGGGTGATGCTGTTGTGCCGCATCTTGTGCAAGGCATCGGCGACGAGGGCGTTGTCTTCGATGGTCTTGGGGTTGGGTGTCATGATCTCGCGTGCTTTGACGCTTTCAATGTCGGCGTGTTTCAGAAGCATCCTGCGGAGGTCACCGTCGGTGATGATGCCAACCAATTGGCCGTTCTCGGTGACTCCGGTGGCCCCTAACCGTTTTTGGGTCATCTCGATGATGACTTGCGTGAGTGAGTCGTCAGGGTTGACTTCGGGTCGTTCGTTCCGGGTGTACAGGTCCTTGACGCGGAGATACAGCTGTTTGCCCAAGGCACCTCCAGGATGGTATTTGGCGAAATCTTTGGAGGAAAAGCCCCTGCATTGCATCAGGCAAAGGGCCAGGGCGTCGCCCATCACCAGCTGAGCCGTAGTGCTGCATGTGGGTGCGAGACTGTCAGGGTAACCTTCGTTGGGCACGGTGACGTCAAGGACGTAATCGGCTTGTTGCGCAAGGTAACTGTTGCGGTTGCCTACGATGGCGATGAGCGGGTTGCCTCTTAACTTGATCAAAGGCACCAAAACTTTGATCTCAGGTGTCTCTCCACTCTTGGAGAGCACTACCACCAGATCTTTGTCTCTGATGATGCCCAGATCCCCGTGAATCGCATCCGCCGCGTGCATGAATACCGAGGATGTGCCTGTGGAATTCATGGTCGCGGCGATTTTTTGGGCGATGATGGCGCTCTTTCCAATGCCCGAAAAGACGATGTTTCCTTGGTTTTCCAGCATCAAACCTACTGTTTTTGCAAAATCATCATCCAAGAAAGTGAGTATGTTTTTTACTGCATTAGCCTCATTTTCAATAACTTCGGTTGCGATATGTTTTATTTCTTCAAAAGAAAGCATTTTTTCTTCAAATAATTCTTGCCAAATACAAACTAATTATTATAACTTTGTAACAATAACGATACACTTTATTTTAGATTGCAAAAGTAGTTTAAAAGTTTGGATTTACCAACATTGAAAATATGGCTAAGAAAGAAGAGACATCAATTCACAAGCTTTTGAAGGACGTGTTTGGTTTTGACCAGTTCAAAGGAAACCAGGAAGCCATTATTAATAGTGTGCTTGCGGGTAACAATACGTTCGTACTGATGCCTACGGGTGGTGGCAAGTCGCTTTGTTATCAGTTGCCTGCCTTGATGAAGCCTGGCACCGCCATTGTCGTCTCCCCTCTTATTGCCTTGATGAAGAACCAAGTGGATATGATTCGCAATTTTGGGGCTGAACTTGGCATCGCGCATGTGATGAATTCGTCTTTGTCAAAGGCTGAGCTGTTGGAGGTGAAGGAGGATTTGAAGAGTGGAAAGACGAAAATGTTATATGTCGCACCGGAATCATTGACAAAGGATGAGACGGTGGAGTTTTTAAGAACCTTGAAGATTTCCTTTGTGGCAATTGACGAGGCGCATTGCATCTCGGAATGGGGACATGACTTTCGTCCAGAATACCGTCGTCTCCGCCCGATCATCAACGCCATCTCGCCGAAACTGCCCGTGATTGCCTTGACAGCCACCGCTACGGTGAAAGTGCAGCAAGACATCATGAAAAACCTGGAGATCCTCGATGCCAAGGTGTTCAAGTCGTCGTTTGACCGTCCTAATTTGTATTACGAAGTTCGTCCCAAGACCAAGGATGTCATCAAGGATATCATCAAATATATCAAGCAAAACCCAGGGAAGTCGGGCATCGTCTATTGCCTGAGCCGCAAGAAAGTAGAGGAACTGGCGGAGACACTGGTGGTGAATGGCATTCGGGCACTTCCTTATCACGCTGGACTGGATAGCCAGACCCGTAAGGAGAACCAGGATAAGTTCCTGATGGAGGAAGTGGACGTGATTGTCGCTACCATCGCCTTTGGCATGGGAATCGACAAGCCGGATGTGCGCTTCGTGATCCATCATGACATCCCCAAGAGCCTCGAAGGCTATTATCAGGAGACAGGCCGCGCTGGACGTGATGGCGGCGAGGGCAATTGTATCGCCTTCTATGATTACGAGGACATCCATAAACTGGAGAAGTTCAACAAAGGAAAGAATGTCGCTGAACAAGAAATCGCCCGCGAGTTGCTGAACGAGACCGTCACCTACGCCGAGTCAGCCGTGTGCCGTCATAAGCTGCTACTCCATTATTTCGGCGAGGAATACACCAAGGAGAATTGCGGCTCATGCGACAACTGCCGGTTCCCCAAAGAGAAATTCGACGGCAAAGAAGACATGAAGCTGATTCTTGAGGCTGTGCTGGAAACTAAACAGCTGTTCAAGACCAAACATATCGCGGAACTGCTCGTCGGTAAACTGACGGGCGACATCAAGGCTGCCAAACAGGAAAACAGCGAGTTCTTCGGCGCAGGAGGGGATCATGACGAGAAATACTGGACGGCCATCATCCGTCAGGCCTTGGTCAACAAGTTCCTCTCGAAAGACATCGAGAACTATGGCGTGCTGAAGATTACGAAGGAAGGCAAGGACTTTATCAAGAAGCCTTATAGCATCATGCTGGTCAAAGACCACGACTATGACGCGGTCGATGACGAGGAATCGGAAGCCCTCGCCATGGGCATGGGTAAGGACAGCGGCACCGACCGCACCTTATTCACCATGCTGAAAGACCTCCGTAAGACCATCGCCAAACAGAATAACCTGCCGCCTTTCGTCATCTTCCAGGATCCTTCGCTGGAGGATATGGCAATCCAATACCCCATCACCAAAGAGGAGATGACCCAGATTGCAGGTGTGGGCGCCGGTAAGGCGGAGAAATTCGGTGAGCCTTTCATCAAGCTGATTAAGGAATATGTGGAGGAGAACGAGATCACCCGACCCAACGACATGGTGGTGAAGTCGGTGGTCAACAAGTCGGCTCTAAAGATCCATATTATCCAGAATATCGACAAGCGCATTCCTTTAGAGGATATCGCCTACGGTAAAGGGCTTTCGTTTGACGAGTTGTTATCGGAAATCGAGAGCATCGTCTCAAGCGGCACCCGTCTTGATTTGAATTACTACATCGAGGAAAACATCGACATCTACCATCAGGAAGACATCCTTGATTATTTCCAAGAGGCTGAATCGGACGATGTGCAGCAAGCGCTTCGTGAGCTTGGTGAGGACGAATACAGTGAGGAAGAGGTTCGACTGATGCGTATCAAGTTCATGTCGGATGTCGGCAATTGATGGCTTTATGGGGAGAACCTGTTTTTTTCTGGCTTTGGCGCTGGTGTTGCTTGTCGGATGCCAACGGGGCGGAATGAAGCAGCCGCAGTTGCTGTTGACGGAAGAACAGATGGTGGACGTGCTTTCCGACTCCTTTCTCATTGAAGCCGAGCTGAACCAAAGGAAGTCGGTGGGCGAGAACGTGACGGAGTTACAGGTCGCCTATTACCAGCAGCTTTTTGAGCACTACGGGATCACCGACAGCATCTTTGACGAAAACATGGCCTATTATACCTATCAGCTTCCGATATTGGAGCGGATTATGGATTCGGTGAATGCGCGGTTTGTGAAGCTGCAAACTGCTGAATAAGAAAAAACGGGAGCCCTATCAACGAGCTCCCGTTTTTTTTGTCTGATCAATCGACTTTGAGTTTCTTGTACCTGAAGCGTTTTGGCTCCACGTTGCCGAGGCGTTTCATTTTGTTTTCCTCATATTCGGAGTAGCTTCCCTCGAAGAAATACACCTGTGAGTTACCCTCGAAGGCGAGGATGTGGGTGGCCACACGGTCGAGGAACCAGCGGTCGTGACTGATGATGACGGCGCAGCCTGCGAAGTTTTCCAAGCCTTCTTCCAAGGCGCGGAGGGTGTTCACGTCGATGTCGTTGGTGGGTTCGTCCAGGAGGAGCACGTTGGCTTCCTGTTTCAGGGTGAGGGCGAGGTGCATGCGGTTGCGTTCGCCACCCGAGAGCACGCCGGCTTTCTTTTGCTGGTCGTTTCCTCCGAAGTTGAATCGTGACACGTAGGCGCGTGAGTTCATGCTGCGTTTGCCGAGTTGAATCAGCTCGTTGCCGCCGCTGATGACTTCCCAGACGGTCTTCTCGGGGTCGATGTCGGCATGTTGCTGGTCGACATAGCCAATTTTGACGGTGTCACCGACTTCGAAAGTGCCGGAGTCGGGTTTCTCCAGCCCCATGATGAGGCGGAACAGGGTGGTCTTGCCTGCGCCGTTGGGGCCGATAACGCCGACGATGCCGCCTTGGGGCAGGCTGAAGTTGAGGTTCTCGAACAGCAGCTTGTCGCCGTAGGCTTTGGTGACGTCGTGTGCCTCGATGACCTTGGCTCCTAAACGGTCGCCGTTGGGGATGTAAATCTCGAGTTTCTCTTCCTTCTCTTTCACGTCTTCGTTGAGCATTCGTTCGTAGGACTCCAGACGTGCTTTGCCTTTAGCGTGGCGGGCTTTCGGGGCCATGCGCACCCATTCCAGCTCACGTTCCAGGGTCTTTCGGCGTTTGCTCTCGGTCTTTTCTTCCATGGCGAGACGGGCGGTCTTCTGGTCGAGCCACGACGAGTAGTTGCCTTTCCAGGGGATGCCTTCGCCGCGGTCGAGTTCGAGGATCCATCCGGCCACATGGTCGAGGAAGTAACGGTCGTGGGTGACGGCGATGACGGTGCCTTTGTACTGTTGCAGGTGGCTCTCCAACCACTGGATGCTCTCTGCGTCGAGGTGGTTGGTGGGCTCGTCGAGGAGCAGGATGTCGGGCTCTTGCAAAAGAAAGCGAACCAATGCCACTCTACGGCGTTCGGCTCCCGAGAGGTTCTTCACCGGCGTGTTGCCGTCGGGGCAGTTGAGTGCGTCCATGGCGCGCTCGAGCTTG
>JAEEII010000284.1 GCA_016281295.1 Bacteroidales bacterium | reverse complement strand
GGAACCTTTGTGAACTAGGCGGGAGTCGAACCCACAACCGCCTGATCCGTAGTCAGGGACTCTATCCAATTGAGCTACTAGTCCATTGCCTTTCGACGCTGCAAAATTACAGCTTTTTTCATTATCCGCAAGCTTTTTTTTCACTTTTTTTCATCTTTTTTACAACCTCTTGACAATCAACGCCTCTCAATTCTCAATTCCCCTATGCTCCATCCCCATGTCATACAACTCGTCGAGATGCTTCTTCAGCCGTCGGGCCATGGGACGGAAAGTATAATAGGTGATGGTGGCCGAAATGGGCGCTCCCACCAAAGGAATCACCTTCCCTACCCCTTTGGCAAAGCCCTCCTTGGTCATGTTAATGCCGATCCATTGGGCTATCTTCACCGCATAATGCGCCAATACCGTCTCTGAGATCTTCACACCCGCATTTTTCGACATCTGAGTGGCAACCTTCGTCAAAGCCTCGATGGCCAGCTTATTACCCATCATGACACCCACAAAAAGTGTCAAGATGTTAAGCGACTCATCGTCCAACTGATTGTTGACGCTGGTTAACTCAGGCCATCCATATAAATAAATGAGCTTCTGCATCAGAGAAAGGATATGTCCGTAGAATTGAGTGAGATCCGCCGGAATCGTGCCAGCCATCCACCAACCGCCGGGAAGCCCCATCAGAGCAGAAGTGCCGCAAACCATCGTGAGATGGTAGCTGATGCACTGGTTGGCGAGCTTGTCAATCTCTTTCTTGTTCAACACGCCCAACGGACCCTCGTCAAGAGCTGTCATCACCTCCATAGGCGAGCAAAACTTCGACAACTCCTTGCTGAGAAACTCCTCGCGGTTCACCTTCACAAAAGGCAAACCCAAGCTGGTGGACAACACCTTGCCCCAAACGGAGACACTCTTCTCCTCCGATACAGGATGTGATTTGTTGTTTCCTTCCATATTCCTTCCAATCTCTCAATTCTAAATTCTAAATTCTCAATACCCATACTTCCCCTTCCACCGTTCACGGAGGTTCTTTCGCAACTCCCGCTCACGAGGATTGTCCTGCGGCTCATAAAAAACCGTGCCAGAAATCTCATCGGGCAAAAACTCCTGATCCACGAAATTGCCCTCGTATGCATGAGCGTATTTATAACCTTTGGCATAGCCGAGATCTTTCATCAGCTTGGTCGGGGCATTACGCAGATGCAGAGGAACCGGGAGGTCACCCGTCTGCCTCACCATCGCCTGAGCAGCATCAATGGCCGCCACAGCAGCATTGCTCTTGGGTGAAGATGCCAAATAGGTCACCGTTTGCGACAAGATGATACGACTCTCCGGCCAACCGATCTTATTGACCGCATCGAAACAGGTGTTGGCCAGCAACAGCGCGTTAGGGTTGGCGTTCCCAATGTCCTCCGAAGCCAAAATCAACATACGACGGGCGATAAACAATGGATCCTCCCCTGCCTCAATCATTCTTGCCAGATAATAAAGCGCCGCATTCGGGTCACTGCCACGCATCGACTTGATAAAGGCCGAGATCACATCATAGTGCATCTCCCCTTGTTTGTCGTATTTCACCAGATTGCTCTGAATGGTCTCCGTGGTGAAATCGTTGGTCACTACCAACTCCTGTGCTTCTGGGTCCAGATCATCAAGTGACGACACCACCAGCTCCACTGCGTTCAACAACTTACGTCCGTCGCCACCGCTGATACGCATCAATGCCTCAGGTTCCTGAATGACAATCTTCTTTCCATAATCATACTCCAGGGCTTTCACTGCCTTGTCAAGCATAATCACAAGATCCTCTTTCTCCAACGACTTCAGCACATAAACCTGACAACGTGACAGCAAAGGCGATATCACCTCAAAGGAGGGATTCTCCGTGGTGGCGCCAATCAGGGTGACCAAGCCTTTCTCCACTGCACCCAGCAGAGAGTCCTGCTGCGACTTGCTGAAACGATGGATCTCATCGATAAACAAGATAGGAGCCTCAGGCAACATGCGCGCTCGGTCGATGACCTCGCGCACTTCCTTCACCCCACTGCTCACAGCACTCAGTTGAAAGAACTGACGCTTCACCTGCTTGGAGATGATATAGGCCAAGGTGGTCTTGCCCACCCCAGGAGGTCCCCAAAAGATCATGGACGGCACCCTGCCACTCTCAATGGCACGACGCAAAACAGCATGTTCACCAATCAGATGCTTTTGCCCAATATAGTCGTCGAGCGTTGTAGGACGCAGCCGCTCCGCTAATGGAATGGTTGATTTCATCTTTAAAATTTTTACGCAAAGATACGTATTTTACCGTAAAAGAACCATGTTTTTGTTTATATTTGCCCAGTGAATCATTTACGTATGTAGCCATAGCTCAAGAATAAGATTCGACTAAAGCTTGATGATTAAACTTAACAACATGTTCAATAAAGACAAAAAAATGCAACAGCTACACGAAGCCGCCGTTGCTGGAGATACAAAAGCACAGTATATATTGGGGCTCTGCTATTTTTACGGTAAAAACGGCCTGACCGAAGACCTTAGCCAAGGTATCGCATGGTTAAAGGAAGCCGGCATGGCAGGCTACAAGAGAGCACAAAAAAAGCTTATTGAAATCATACCTGACAACTACATTAACGACTCCGATATTATCCATTGGCTCTATCAATACGACTCTTCCAGATACGACAGACTTTGCGCACTTCACCAAATGATGATGTAACCATGAAAAAATTAAGAATACTATTTACTATCCTGCTACTTGCCCACTTCGGAGCATCACAGGCTTGCACCAACTTTCTGATCACCAAAGGAGCTTCTGTTGACGGCTCCACCTTTATCAGCTACTGTGCCGACTCGCACATCCGTTATGGCGAACTCTACTTCACCCCCGCCGCCGACTGGCCTGAAGGTAGCATGAGAGTCTGCTATGACCGTGGCACCAACGCCCCGCGAGGCAGCGTGCCACAACCGCCACACACCTACCAAGTGGTCGGGTATATCAATGAAAATCAGGTAGCCATAGGTGAAACCACTTTTGGTGGACGTGAGGAACTCATCGACCCGACGGGTATCGTTGACTACGGCAGTCTCATGTTTATCGCCCTCGAGCGAAGCGCCTCTGCACGTGAAGCCATCAAAGTCATGGCCGACCTTGTGGAAGCCTACGGCTACGGCAGCGACGGAGAGTCGTTCAGCATCAGTGATGCCAACGAGGTGTGGTATATGGAGATCATGCCCAAGGGCTACACCGCCCAGGTCACCAAGACCGGCGATACCATCAACGCCGACCGTGGCGCCGTATGGGCAGCCATCCGCATCCCCGACGGCTATGTGAGCGGTCACGCTAACGCCGCAAGAATCACCACGTTCCCACTACGCAACGGCAAGACCTCCATCACTGACAAAGACTGGAAAAAACTGTATAACGAACCAGTGGAGGTGATCTACAAACACGACATCATCGACTTCGCACGCCGCAAGGGCTATTTCAGCGGTAAAGACAAGGACTTCGACTTCTCGGCAGCCTACGCCCCTGTAGATTTCAGCGCGGCCAGAGTATGCGACCTTCGCGTGTGGACCATGTTTAATAAGGTATGCGACGGCATGGATGAATACTGGGACTATGTCACCGGCAAAGACCTCACCCACCGTATGCCACTGTATGTCAAGCCCAACCGTAAAATAAGCCTCAGCGACATGATGGCCTTCCAACGCGATCACTTCCAAGGAACCGAGTTGGACAAAACCCTGGATCCAGGGGCAGGACCCTTCGGCTCTCCTTTCCGTTTCAACCCCTTGTACTGGAACTATGACGGGAAACCCTATCTAAATGAAAGAAGCATCGAAGTGGTCCAGACCGGATTCTCCTTCATCGCTCAATGCCGCAATTGGATGCCTAACCCTGTGGGAGGCATCATCTGGTTCGGGGTGGATGACACCAACTCAACGGTCTATACCCCCTTCTATTGCTCCATTACCGAAGTGCCCATCGAATATCGTGTGGGCAACGGCGACATGCTGACTTATAGTGACAACGCCGCCTTCTGGGTGTTCAACCGACTGGCACATTTCAAATACTTGTTTTATAACCGCGTCATCGGTGACATCCAAAAAGTACAGCATGGGCTGGAGGAGTTCTATCAAGAACAAGTGAAATATGCTGACAGCCAGGCTTTAAACCTGCTTTCCGAAAACCCTGAAAGAGCAATCGCATATCTCACTGATTTCTGTGCCCAAGCTGCCAATAACACCGTAACACGATGGAAAGAACTTGACAACTATCTGTTAGTGAAATATTTGGACAGTAACGTCAAACAAGAGGAAAACGGAACGTTTAAACGCAACGGCTACGGGTATCCCGCCAAACCTTCCCAACCTGGCTATCCCGATTCCTGGAAAAAACAAGTCATTGACGCCACGGGCGACCGATTCCTGCGTCCAGAATAAATGAAAAACACGCTTTGAATAAAGCATGAAACATTTCACGGTTTTTCCTACTAAAAGAAAGAAGCGGGGTATCAAATCACTGATTGTCCGTTTCATTAGGTCCTGAGAAACCCGTGTATTCAAACAAACAGATTGATACCCACGCTTTTACACGTGGGCGAAATCCTCTGCTTTGTTTTTGAAACACACGTATTGAATTTCTCAGGTTCAATGAAACCAAAAACAAGCAACAGGCAAACGCCTTATTGATTGCAAAAATACAAAAAAATGAATTACACGCTTTATTGGCCAATAAAAAAGCGAGGCATCAGCTCCATTGACTACACCCAGTCCTGGGAGTACCTGAGCGCACAACGATACTGAGCTGACACACTCGCTCTACAAAGTAATGTCTGCCTTAACGCTGTCCTTGTCATACACTTATTGAATTTCTCAGGTTCAATGAAACCAATCACAAAGTCCAGGCATCTTGTAAGCTGCTACATCACAGCTTTATTTCGGATTTGCAAAAATACACAAAAATCAACATCGTTTGGAATTTTCATAAAAATTAACAATGGCTTCGATGATCTCTTCGTTGTCATCAGAGATGGTCAGTAGCATGTTCTTGAAAATGCCGCGGTCACTTAGGTCTTTAAGCAAGGAATAAGCAGGCATGTAATGGGTATAATAGTCCTTGCCCATGAAAATCATCGGACTGGCAAAACCCTCTGTCTCATAATGGTTTTGACCTGCGTCTTGGAAGATTTCCTGCATGGTGCCAGCACTGCCAGGCGTATAAATGATTCCTCCTTTGGCAACCGTCACGATGCCATCCTCACGAACGCTGTTGTCGAAATATTTGGCGATGTCGGTGGCGAATGGCGCGGTCGGTTCATGACCGTAAAAATAAGTGGGGATCGCAAGGCTGTGGTAGTCGGATGTCAACGGGAAACGCTCCATCACCTCAAAGGATCGGCAAAGCCAGCCTTCATCCTTATAGGTGGGCGAAGGAACCAACATGGACAAGGCTTCCTCCACCTCACTGTCGGTACGCCCAGCCATATAGGCTCCTAAGTGGGCTGCTTCCATGGCTCCGGGACCACCTCCAGTGACCATCAAACGACCCATTTCGGTCAGCTTCTTGCTGAGATAGACAATCTGCCGGTACATGGGGTCATCACGACGACGGGCATGGCCGCCCATAACCCCTATCACCATTTTCTCATCATAACAGTCAAGCAGCTTATAGAGCTCGTAAGTGATGAAATGGTCGTGAAGGGCACGCGCCAGCGTCTCTCGCACCGTATGCCCCCGTTTGCCCTGTTTGATGTAATGTTGATAAACCAACGAATCGTGACAAGTGGCGAAGGTGGCTTCGTTGTGATAGTCGTAACCTTCATAAAGCATCTTGCTGTCATAGAGCTTTCGGGGATACGTATCAAAAGGCAGCCCCATCCTGCGGATATAGAGGCTGAGGTCGTTATTGGCCACGATTTCAAGCACACGGTTGACGATGCCTGCCGCATCAAGTCCAAACTTATGCATCAACGCCTGAGCCTGACCCGACTCGCCAAAACAGTCGTCCATTCCGATACGGATCACACGAATTGGATGGTTCTCGGAAAGAAACTCTGAGACGGCACCGCCGAGGCCACCTGCCACTTGATGCTCCTCGATGGTAAAAACCAAACGAGTGTCTTCCGCGGCTTGGTTGAGGATCTCGCCATCAAGCGGCTTGATGGTATGCATGTTGATCACCCTTGCCGAGATGCCCATGTGTTCAAGCATGTGAGCGGCCTCCAAAGCCTCCCACACCTCATGGCCAGTGGCCACCAAAGTGATGTCATTCCCCTCTCGCATCAGCTGGGCCTTCCCTATCTGGAAATCCTGATCCTCAGCAGTGAAGTCGGGCATCGGCTCACGGCCAAAACGGATATATACCGGACCATCCAGTTCGAGGATAGCTTTCTCCGTGGCAATTTTGGCCTGAGTGGCATCACAGGGCGAAATCACCGTCATGTTGGGCAAAACGCGCATGGCGGCGATGTCTTCCAAAGCCTGGTGGGTAGCGCCATCAGGACCAACCGACACACCGGCATGAGCACCACCGATGACAACATGTACCTGATTATAACAGGTGGAAATCCGGATTTGGTCGTTGGCACGATGCGCCGCAAAGACACCGTATGTGCTGAACACCGGTATCTTACCACTCAACGCCAAGCCTGAGGCTACCGACACTGCATCTTGTTCGGCGATGCCCATGGAGAAAAAACGATCAGGAAATGCATCCCTGAAAAGATTCATTCCCACTGAAGCAGTGATATCAGCACCCAATCCAACAACACGTTCATCTTTTTGTGCAGCCGCCAGCACACCTTCACCAAAACCGAGTTTAGTGGCTTTATTACCTTTATTAATATATCTCATAGTACAATAATTCAAGATTCAAGTTCTTTTAAAAAGCCTGGCAGTTGCTCTCTTGTGGGCACCTTGCCATGCCATTGATTGTTATTCTCGATAGAAGGGACACCCTTGCCCATGATGGTATCTGCAATGATTGCAGTAGGTTTACCCACCATCTCATCCGCGCGTCTCAAAGCAAGTTGAATCTGGCCGAAGTCATGTCCGTCAATCTCAATGGCGTTCCAACCAAAAGCGACCCATTTATCCAACAAAGGGTCGATACCCATGACCTGTTCCGTGCCACCGTCAATCTGAAGACGATTGCGGTCGATGATGGCACAGAGGTTGTCCGCCTTGTGGTGTGCAGAGGCCATGGCCGACTCCCACACACTTCCCTCCTGCTGCTCGCCATCGCCCATCACACAAAAGACACGGTTGGATTTCCCATCCATCTTCGCTGCCAACGCCATGCCCAACGCAACCCCCAGTCCTTGCCCAAGCGAGCCAGAACATGACTCAAGTCCAGGTAAACCGAACACATAACTCGGATGACCCTGAAGACGACTTCCCAACTTGCGGAGCTTCATCATCTCCTGTTCCGGAAAATAGCCAGCAGCTGCCAAGGTGGCATACAGCACCGGTGCGGTATGACCTATCGAAAGAATCACCTTGTCGCGCCCTTCCCATGATGGGTTCGAGGGATCATGACGCAGATGGTCGAAATAAAGCACCGTGAAGATATCCACCAAGTCAAGAGAACCGCCCGTGTGACCTGACCCCGCCTCCGTCAAGGAAGTCAAAATAAGCTCACGAATATGTCTTGCTTTGCTTTGTAAATCAATCATATCAAACTAAATAAATCTTTAACAATGTAATAAATACAAACAGCCGCATACACCAGCTTTAGAAACGTACCCGTCAAAAAACCGACAAAGCTCCCAAACGCCGAACGCCACGCAAGATGATCGTCGGTGCCATTGGTCTTCTCACCGATATAAGCGCCGAGAAATGGCCCGAGAAGCACTGCGATAAACCCTATCGGGAAAACAAAAGTGATCAGCAATCCAAGAATCAACCCAATGGTGCTACCACGTGTTCCCGCCTTCGTGCCTCCCAAGGTCTTCGTTCCCCAAATCGGAACCACATAATCCAAGACAAAAATGATGGCGCCAATAACACCCATAATCACCAGAAATTGAGTGGAATACTCGATACCATCAACAAATGACATGAGTAATAATCCTATGAAACTGAACGGGGTACCCGCAATTCCAGGCACAATAGCACCCACCACACCAACGATGGCAGAGATGATGGCTAACACGATGAACAACCAGCTCATGGCATATACATTTTAAATAGCAAAGTTATAAATTTTTGGGAATAACAATGCTTTTTACCAACAAAAACAAATACAATTTGACAATAATTCAACAAAATATGATTGCATATATACACATATTAATATATCTTTGCATCATATTTATAAAACATGAGAAAAACTATATTAATAATAGTCATTTTACTGTTTCATCACACGATGTACTGCATTGACTTGCATCGGGTGATTGGAGGAAGGTCTGCCGCTATGGGACGAACGGGATGCTGTGACATTAATCTCTGGTCGTTACAAAACAATCCAGCTGGCATCGCCTCTTTGCAAGGATGGCAATTCGGCTTGTACTATGAAAACCAATGGCTACTCAAAGAGACTGCCTTCAAAAGTGGTATAGCCATCAAGACCCTTCCCAACATCGGCACCCTGGGATTGCTTGTGAATCAATTCGGAGGAAGCGACCATAGTGAGAGTCTTTTCGGATTGGCGTATGCGCGTGCTTTCGGCCCCTACCTTCAAATCGGACTGAGAGCAGATTATTATCTGTTTCACTGGGGAGACGCCTATCCTCATCGTGGTGCGTTGGGGTTCATGCTGGGTTTGCAGTCACAACTCACAGAGCGTCTTCGTGTCGGAGCTTGCCTTGCTCACCCTGTCCAACGGCTGAAGACCCTTCATGAAGACCGTCTCCCCATCGTGATGCGTTTTGGCATAACATATTGTTTCACAAAAGATTTCATAGGACAATGCGAGATAGAACACGACAACAGCCGCGAAGGGGTAAAACTAAAAGCGGGTTTAGAATATGAGATTTTACATCGATTTCGAATCCGTGCCGGTGCACAACACAATCCAAACCTCCTCAGTTTTGGTGTCGGTTATATGCTCAAAGGGATTGAGATGGATGTCGCTGCAGAAGTCCATGCCTTGCTGGGTCCCGCCATCCATGTTGGTTTTTGCTTTGAGCTGAGAGGAAGGCCAAAGAACAGAGGTTAGAGGGAAAATGTTTGAGGCACCCCGTTAGGGGTTAAGCCATGGTAGAAAGAGAATATAGAATTAAGAATTTAGAATTTAGAATTTAGAATTTAGAGGGAGCTACCCCGTTAGGGGTTAAATCTCGGTAGAATAAGCCCAGGGTAGCACCCTCCCCCTCTCCGCTATGGAGAGGGGGTCGGGGGGGTGAGGCCCTAGAGGGGGTCGGGGGGTGAGGCCCTAGAATGGCCAGGAGGTGAGGTTAATATAACAAAAAAGAAATGAGAATAATATCCTTTGTCATATTAGTGTTTTGGGGGCTTAATGGTTTTACCCAAGAGATAGATACCATTAATGCTGGCATCGACAGCTTGTTGATGAAAGAGCATATCGAGTTTCTGTACCAAAGAATGCTCGATGATGTGGAAGCTTGGGCGGAAACCAGCGAGGATGAGGAAACCCTCAGCGAGGACTTTGAGGAATTGTTGGCTGAGTATGAATTTTGTCGTGAACAACCCATCAACATCAACAGCGAAAACACGTCACGTCTCAGCGAGATGGGACTGCTCTCCGTCTTTCAACTCGAGGCATTGAAACAATATCGAAAAAGATACGGAGACATTCTATACATTGAGGAGCTGCTAATGGTGGAGGGGTTCGACGAGCGCACGGTGGCTGTCATCACACCTATTATATATTGTGGCTACAGTGAAAAGGTCCAAGAACAAGAAAGCCTCACATTAAAAAAAGCGGTCACTCGCGGGAAACATCAGCTAACGATAAACTACGCGCAGAAAATCGATCACGCCGAGACATACGCCGATGCTGGAGACTCCTTGATGCTTGCCAAACCCAACAGCTATTATCTCGGCAGTCCCGCAAAGCTGCAATTGAAATACAACTATCGATACGGCACCAAGATAAGATTGGGGGTCGTCATGGAGAAAGACGCTGGTGAACCCCTGTTTTTCAATCATTTAAGTGACACAATACAAAAGATAGCAGAGGCTTCTCGCAGTCCTGGATTCGACTTTTACGGCTTCCATCTCTACGCCACTGATTTGAGTATAAGGGGGAATACGAGATCGGGATCTGAGGCTGATACAGAACACCATCACGGTATGATTATCAAAGATATAGCCATTGGCGACTACCAGCTCAGCTTTGGCCAAGGTCTGACGCTATGGTCGGGAATGAGTTTCGGGAAAGCCTCGGGGGGCAGCTCAGTGATGAAACGCGGCGCCGGCGTGAGGCCGAAGGCCTCCGCCGGCGAGGGGAAGTTCTTCAGAGGCGCAGCGGCAACACTGGCCTTTCACGACTTCCAGGCTACTGCTTTCTACTCATCACGCCGAATCGATGCCACCACCGTAGATGACAACAACCCAAACGACACACTCTCCGAAATCACCGATGAAAATCCCGACGGACAAGCACTCGTCAGTGCCCTGCAAGAAAGCGGCTACCACCGAAGCATCGGTGAACTCGCCAAACGACATACGATACAGCAACAAGTGTTTGGAGGCAGACTCGCCTATCTCGGCCAACAACTCGAAATCGGAAGCACTTTCTACCATCTTCGACTCAGCATCCCTTTGCAGCTTAAGCCCTCAAAATACAACCAGTTCTTTTTTCAAGGCGACCGTCTCAACGTGACAGGAATCGACTTACGATGGCAGCTACGCAAAGTCGTCTTCTTTGGCGAGCTGTCCATGAGCGACAACAAGAGTCTCGCAGGCCTGGCAGGCATGACCGCCAAACCTACAGGCTACATCGACTTCACCCTGATGTACCGCAATTATGGGACAAGGTATCAAAACCTCTTCTTCGGTGCTGTGAAAGAAAGCAGCCGAGGTCAAGCGGAAGAAGGCTTTTTGCTAAGCCTACAATGCGCCCCCGCTGCAAAATGGAACCTCCTCGCCCACTGCGACTTCTTCCGCTTCAAATGGCTAACCAGCCAAGTTTACACTCCATCATGGGGGCAAGAATATAGCATCCAAATCTTTCATCAACTAAACCACAACGCCTCCATGCAAGTGAGGTTCAAGTCAAAAACGAAGATGAAAAACAGCAACGACGACCATGCGTTCAGCTACTACCCTGTCTTTTATACCAAACGCTCCGTACAATTCCAACTCAGCTATACCTTTTTCAACGACTGGGTCTTCAACAGCAGGATTTCCTATTCGCACTACTTCAACGACGATGGCATTCACAGCCGAGGTCATCTTCTGTGTCAGGATATGGCATACAAGCCAGAAGGAAAGCCCTATTCCCTCACCTTACGCTATGCGCTTTTTGACAGCGACGACTACAACAGCCGAATCAGCGTTTATGAAAACGATGTGTTAGGAGCCTTCTCCATCCCCAATCTCTTTGGCCTTGGCTCACGGGTGTATGTATTGGGTAAACTGAAGCTATTCAATGCCTTGACACTCTATGCAAGAACGGGTGGCACTATAACCTCAGAGGATGTTAAAATAGACATCAAAGCAGAAGGAGTATGGAAGTTTTGAAAAAAACTCAGGAGTTCTTCTTATAATACTCTCTGAGAAATTCGGGCAACTGCCGCATGGCCGCTTGTTCACGCCATTGCTTGCGGACGTCCTGGGCAGGAACGCCGAAGACCGCTTTGCCCGGTTCGATGTTTTTATCCACTGCTGAGGTGGCGAGGACCACGGCACCTTCGCCAATCACCAAGTCTTTGTTCACACAGACACGTCCCCAAAGGATGACATCATCCTCAATACGAGTGACACCGGCAATAGCGGCATGGCTGCCAATGAGACAATTGCATCCGATATAGCTGTCGTGGCCAACTTGGCAATGGTTGTCCATCTTGGTGCCCTTTCTGATCAAGGTGTCAGAGGTCACCCCTTTATCGATACTGCACAAAGCACCGATTTCCACATCATCCTCGATGACCACACGGCCAAACGACTCAAATTTCATATAGCCTTCAGTCCGGCGTTGGAAATAATAGGCGTCAGCACCTATCACGCTGCCAGAATGGATGATGACATTATCTCCGATGACGCAATAGTCATAGATGGTTACATTGGGATGGATGACGCAGTTCTTACCGATAACGGTATGGTTACCCACGAAAGACCCCGGCATAATCACCGTACCCTCGCCAATCTCCGCGGTGGGGCTGATAGCTTGTGTGCAAGGCTCAATGGGACGGTAATGCCGCATGAGCTGGATAAAAGCAGCGAAAGGATCCTCGTGAATAAGCAAAGCCTTGCCTTCGGGGCAATCGACATGCTTGTTGATGAGCACAACCGTTGCCGCCGAGTTCAAGGCTTTGCCATAATATTTAGGATGATCGACAAAGGTCACGTCCCCGGGTTCCACCTTATGGATTTCATTGAATCCAGTAATGGGGAAACGGGCATCGCCGACATATTTTGCTCCTATCAGCTCGGCGACATGTTTTAACGTGGTTTGTCGGATTTTCATCAGGCCTTCACTCGTTCACAATATTCTCCAGTACGAGTATCGACGCGGATCATGTCATCCGTGTTGATGAACAGAGGAACACGGACCATTGCACCCGTCTCAACTGTGGCTTCCTTCAAGGCGTTGGTGGCGGTATTGCCCTTCTCACCAGGCTCAGTATAAGTCACTTGAAGAACCGTCTTCACAGGCATTTCCGCATACAGGATGGTCTCTGTGGAAGCATCAACCACGACATCCACAATGTCGTTTTCCTTCATGAACTTTACACCAGTAATGTTGTCACCAGCAATCGGAATCTGATCATAGGTCTCGGTGTGCATGAAGATGAAATCTTCACCTTCTTTATAAAGGAACTGATAAGGACGGTGTTCAACGCGGACATCTTCCAGTTTCACACCAATGTCGAATCTCTTTTCAAGCACATTACCGCTGAGGACATCCTTCAGCTTGATACGCATAATGGTATTGCCTTTACCAGGCTTAACATGTTGGAAGTCAATGCAGAAATAAATCTTTCCATCCATACGGATTGCACTTCCGATCTTAACATCTTGACTAAGCATAGATTTATATTTTAAATGATGAATTTAAATTTAAGCTGCAAAATTAGAAAAACCCGTTAAATTTTGCAACTATTTCGTCATTTTACCTCAAAAAAAAGTTTATTAAATCATTGGAACACAAGATCTGTAAGGACTTCCCTACCCACCAGTGCATTCAGATTCTTCAAAAGGGTATTCTTTGAATAGCTCAATTCAGCCCTGAGACTATCAGAGGTCAGCCGTACATAGAGCACACCGTTTTTTATATACAGATCCCTGGTGTATTGTGCGATGAAAGGTCCTACAATACCACTCCAACCCTTGACGATCTCCACTTCATCAAGATAGCCTGGTCCTTTGTGTTCCTCATAAAAGGCCTTGATCAGTTCACCGATGGTATTTTGATTCGGATCATTCATGATGGCAATAATGTGATATTCCCCGAGTCAACCTCGAAGATTTTATGATTAATATCCGTATTGTCAAAAAGATGCTCAATGCGCTGTTGTTGTGTGTCAGTAATGAATACCTGGCCGAAATGATTGTCACCCACAAGCCGCACCAGCTTCATGACACGCTGGTCGTCAAGCTTGTCGAAAATGTCGTCCAGCAACAGGATGGGCTTGTACCCAATCTTCTGGTAATTATACTCGAATTGAGCCAGCCTTATGGAAACCACGAAGGACTTCTGTTGTCCTTGAGAGCCGAATTTCTTCAGTGGATGACCGTCAATCAAAAACTCCAAATCATCCTTGTGAACACCCACATTGGTATAACAGGACGAGGTATCCTGAGGCAAACTTTCCTCAAGTAATTGATGCAGAGGCTTTTGGTCAAGTTTGGAAAGATAGCCCACCTCCACCTGTTCTTTTCCTCCCGACACCACTTCATAATAATGCTGGAAGATAGGCTTGAACTCCTCGAGAAACAGACGACGTTTGGCGTGGATGTCATCGGCACAAACGCATAAGGGTTCATCCCAAAGCTGAAGCAGTGAACGGTCGAAACGACGGGTCTCCGCGAACTGCCTGAGTTGCATGTTACGCTGGAGCAACGCTCGATTATACTTCAGCAAAGCATTGAGATACATCGGGTCAAACTGGGAGATGACTCCATCAATGAATTTTCTTCTTAACTCGCTGCCGTCATTAATCAAATCGCGGTCGTATGGAGAAATCATCACCAAGGGAAACTTCCCGATGTGGTCCGACAAACGGTCATATTCCTTTTTGTTGAATTTGAACGACTTCTTGGCATCACGTTTTTGGACACACGACACCAACTCGTCCTCCTTCTCCGCGAAGCCATATATACCGTGAATGCTGAAAAAGTCCTGATTATGCCTGATATTCAGCTTGTCAATGGTGCTGAAAAAGCTTTTGCAAAATGACAGATAATAAATGGAATCCAAGATATTGGTCTTCCCTGCCCCGTTGAGTCCGACAAAACAATTCACCTTCTCCGAAAAAGCAAGCTCAGCTGATTCGCAGTTTTTGAAATTGGCCAGTCTCAATTCCTTCAGGTACATTCCGAGAAACTTAGAACTTGTTGAGATCCATGGTAATTGTTAGATAGTTCGGGGAAGCCTTGATATTGGAACGTGAACGGGCGTAACTGATCTCGAACATCTTGATTTTCACTGCCACACCCGCTGAAAAACCGACTAAGGTACGGGCTTCAGGCACATTCATGACACGACGCTGGCCATAGTTATAAGCGGCACGAAGCGCGATGTTCTTGCCCAAGGTCAGCTCACCAGCAACGACGATATGAGAAGCCGCGTTCTTGGCAAAACGCACCAGTTTTCCATCTTCTTTGTACTCATTGGTAAGAGGGTCAAAATTCCCTTCCAAATCCAAGGGGTCAAAGAATAATTTATTCCACTTCTGAATATCATTATACCACAAATAAAAAGTCAGCGGAATATGGTCCATTTTTCGTGAAGCCCCAAGGTCGATAGAAAGAGGCAATGGAGAACGGCCCTGGTCGAAATCATTGAACAGCGGAACACCGATGTTGCGTGCTGTAAGCGAGAACACCCATCCGTTGTCTGCTTGGTAGGTACCTGCCACGTCCACGGCGATGGCACCGGCGGAATAGCTTTCGAGCTGATGGCCAGCATATTTAAAAGCCGCTCCGATACGCCAATGCGGTGAGAGTCGGCGTCCCCATCCCAAGGTCACCGAATACTCCGACCCTGAGAACTCACCGACGGTCAAACCACCTTCAGTGGTCTCATCGAAATGACCATAGTTATGAAATTGCACGGTGGCGGCAAAGCTTCCAATTTTCTCAAAGGTACGTGAGTACTGTGTGTTGACGAAGTTGATGTCGGTGTAATAATCCACATACGACAGTCCCAGCCTGTTATGCATGGACGAGTCGATGGCTGAGGGGTTGAAAGCCGTCAGCTGAATGTCGTTGTCGAGCACTGGCAGAGGAAGTCCGCCCAAAGCAGCCACACGGGCCGAGTTTGTTGCGTTGAGAAAAGCGAAAGTGCCGTTGGCCATCTGTGCTTTGCCAACTGTAGCCAGCCCCATCAAAAGGGCCATGGTAATCAGAATCGTTTTTTTCATAGTCTCTATCTCATCGGAGCAGTGCGTCAAAGGCGCCCTCTCCCTATTTTGACCAGCTTCCCTTCCGCCTCCAGTTGCTCGGCCAACTTGTCAAGGATGCCGTTCACAAACCGACGGCTGTCGGGGGTGCTGAAGAATTTGGAAATCTCTATATATTCATTAATGGTAACCTTCACCGGGATGTCATGGAACTCGCAAAACTCTGTCAGTGCCATGAAGATAATGATCCTGTCCATCAAGGCAATACGGTCATAATCCCAATTGGAGATATTCTTTGCGACCATATCCTGATATTTTTCCGCATTCTTCAGTGTGTCCCTGAACAGTTTTACCACGAACTGCTTGTCATCATTGACAGGCTCGCCATCCGTCTTATAAACAGTCGGCAACAAGGTCGTGCTTCCAAAGTCCTCATTCATCTCATTGACAAACTTCCAAAGCAGGAACAATCCCAGCTGATAGTCACTGTTGTATTCCAGGTTCTTGTCAGCATAGAAATCAAACTGAAGCTCATCGTCCGCGATATGGTTGTCGATAATGTCGAGAATCAACTTCTTGTCTTGGTTGAAGTTATCCTTCTCGCTATTCATATACTCCACATACTCAGGGTATTCACGGAGGCGGTTGTAAAACCCACGGATGAAATCCTCACGGTCGTCAACCCAGCTAATCTTGTATTTCTCCATCAAACGCTGAAGGTCGGCATTCCCCTCCAAGGCACAAATCACTCTGTTATGGATAAATTTCCTATTGGGATTCAGATCCTCTTGTGTGGGAAAGTTCTTGTGCAGATTCTCCTCGATTCTGCGTTCCGCAAACAATTTCACTTCAACCCAAAACGACAATTGGCGTATAAACAAACCATAAAGGTCATCCACATGGTTCAAAAGGCGACGCTCTGCCGCAACGGGATCTGTCTCTTCAGCCTGGTGATACGCATAGATCTCCTGCAACACCTTGACTCTCAAAAACCTTCTATTAAGCATATTCAAAAAAAATAGTTCGATTTTGCAAACGGCAAATTTAATAAATAATTTTGAATGTTCATGGAGGAATAAAAAATAAAAGTTATCTTTGCAAAACAAAACATCATCACACACAAAAACAACTCTAAAAAAGTAAACAACACATGAAGAAAAAATTCATTTGCCCTATTTGCGGCTATGTGCATGAAGGTGAAGAAGCTCCGGAGCGTTGCCCTCAATGCAAACAGATTGTTGAATGGAAAGTGGTTGACGAAAACGTCACCTTAAATTTTGTCACTGAACACGTTGTCGGCATTGCCAAAGGCACTGGCGATGAGATGATCAAGGATCTCAATGCCCAGTTCATGGGCGAAGCCACCGAGGTGGGTATGTATCTTGCCATGGCAAGACAAGCCGACCGCGAAGGCTATCCCGAGATTGCGGAAGCATTTAAACGTTACGCCTTCGAGGAGGCCGACCACTGCTCACGTTTCGCCGAACTGTTGGGCGAGCTGGTTTGGGACACCAAAACGAACCTCTACAAACGTATGATTGCTGAATGCGGGGCTTGCGAGGAAAAAATGCGCATCGCCCGCGTCGCCAAAGAACGTAACCTCGACGCCATCCACGACACCGTTCACGAGATGGCCAAAGACGAAGCCCGCCACGGAAAGGGCTTTGAAGGTCTTTACAAAAGGTATTTTGAAAAATAAGAAAGAATCCCTAAAACTTGAATAAAAATGATTAGCAAGAAATTAGCCAAAGCCATCAACGACCAAATCAATGCTGAGATGTGGTCCGCATACCTCTATCTGAGCATGTCGCAAGACATCTATGCCAAAGGCTACAAAGGCATCGCCCATTGGTTCAAAGTCCAGTTCCTGGAGGAACAAGCTCATGCCGCCATCATGATCAACTATCTGCACGCACAGGATGAGCGCGTGATCCTCGCCCCTATCGCCAAAGTGCAAACCGAGTGGGACAGCGTCCTCGCCGCTTTCAAGGACACCCTTGAGCACGAGAAAAAAGTGACCGCCATGATCAATAACCTCTGCGACATCGCCGACAAGGATCATGACCGCGCCTCCGGCAACTTCCTCGCTTGGTTCATCGACGAACAAGTGGAAGAAGAAGAGAACGCCCTCGACCTCGTCCGTCAAGCTGAGATGATCGGCGACCACCTCGGTGGCATGATCATGCTCGACAAAGAACTGGGCGCACGTGAGTATCATACTCCGGCTCCACTTAAATAAAAAGACAAAAAACAAAAAAACGCGAGGGCGGCTGAATACTCAGCCGCCCTCGCTCATTATTGATTCGTTCATTCTTCTATCCTATCATTTGCAGATGAGAACCTTTTCAGTCTGCGAGCCAAATTCCGAATCCGCCTTGATGAAATAGAGGCCATTGTCCAAACGATTCAGATAGTTCTCAAGAGTAGCATGGTTTAATCCATTGAAATGATAATTCAACAGATGACGGCCTGTCATGTCATAAACCGAAATCTCCGTCGGTCCCCCTTTCAGAAGGTCAACATGGAGGCAACCATTGGAGGGATTAGGGTAAATCCTGACTAACATCTCGCTCGGAGAAAAAGTGTCATCCACATGAAGCAACTCCAACGCTTGGGAGAAATCAGGAATGCCATAACCATAATGGTTGTCAGGGTTATTAGCCCTGTTACCACTCATCCTGATCGCATCACAGATCTCCTGAACAGAGGCATACGGCAACGCCTGACGCAAACAAGCCACAGCACCGGCAAGCACAGGGCAGGCAAATGAAGTTCCATCTCCATTGTAGTAAGGGAACCAACTGCCATATCCCGAAGCAACGTAGGTGCCTTCTCCCATCGCCATCACATCCGGCTTGATACGACCGTCGTATGTGGGGCCAACGGAACTGAAATAGGCACGCGTGCCACCATCATTCACCGCACCGACAGTGAGGATATGCTCCGCATCCGCCGGGATACCTAACGTGCAAACGCCATCGCCCTCATTGCCAGCAGCAAGGACACAGATGATGCCACGGGAAGCAGCGATTTCACTACCAATAGTCATGGGAGCGGTATGACCGTCAAAATGCTCGAAAGGATGATTCCATTGTCCCATGTCAAAATCGATATATCCCAAGGAGGTGGAACACACATCAACGCCTAAGCTGTCAGCATATTCAGCGCCAGAGACCCAATTATACTCCTCAACGATGTTTTCGCTGTTACCATCCTCGGTATGAATCAGGTAGTAAGAAGCCTTCGGAGCTGTTCCCACCATGTTGTTCGGGTCGTAGGCGGCCATAGTACTCAAGCAAGAAGTGCCATGGGTTGACTGTGTATAAACGCTGTTGGAGCCATAGACAAACTCACGCACGCCCAGCAAACGACCTTCTTCCCGCATGTTGTCGAAACAGGAATGTTCTTCCGTGCCCACAAAGCCACCGTCCAAGACTGCCACCACAACACCTTCACCCTTGAAGCCTTGGTTGTGCAACTCGTCAATCTTTATCTGTGTCACTTGAGCAGCGGCACCACCGTAGAAACCATTCATCTGACGGGAAGCCATAGCAGGCTTCATCTCCTCGTTGAGCCAATGCTCCTTCCTTTTCTGAGCAGCGTCGTCGTTCGGGCAGTTGCGAACCGTCGCAACAAAATCAAGGGCGTTAATGTCTTCCACCACCGCGGGATCCGTCGTCCTCACCGTAACGCCATTCAACCACTTTGAAGGATTGAGAAGCTGTGCGCCGCAATCCGCCACCGCTTGCAGATACTGCGGGTTGACCGGAAGGTCATACTCGTCGATGGAGATACCCAAACGAGCGCGACGATCTAATGCCCGTTGGCTTAAATAGGCCTCTGGAACATCCAAGGAATAGGGAGAATCATTCTTATCCGTGAACTGAACCCAGTAGATGTTGCTTGCTATCTGAGCCTCAGCAAAAACCGAAGCTACCAATAACAATAATAAAAGCAAAGTGTTTTTCATAGGTTTAAATTAGTTTTCTAGCTAATAGATGATAAAAGAGTGGCAAAAATAACATATTTTTATTTCATCAAGCCTTTATCTGAGGCAAAATAACTATTTTTGCGAAAATATTTTTCTATGCACATCGACATCATCGCCATTTTCCCCGAAATGTTCGAGGGACCATTCACCGAATCCATCATCAAACGTGCAGTCAACAAAGGACTGGTGGAAATCGGCCTGCACAACCTACGTGATTACAGCACCGACAAGCACAAGAAAGTGGACGACTATCCTTTCTCAGCCGGGGCTGGCATGGTGATGATGATTGAGCCCGTTGATAACTGCATCCGTCATTTGAAAAGCCAGCGCGACTATGACGAGGTGATTTACATGAGTCCCGATGGCGAACTGCTTGACCAGCCTTTGTGCAACCAGCTCTCGATGAAACAAAACCTCATCATCCTTTGCGGACACTATAAAGGCATCGACGAGCGAATCCGCGAACACCTCATCACACGAGAGATCTCTATTGGCAATTACGTGCTCTCCGGAGGGGAACTCGGCGCCGCCGTCCTTGTGGACAGTTTGGTCCGGCTTATCCCAGGGGCCATCGGCGATGAGACCTCCGCCCTCTCCGACTCGTTCCAGGACGGACTCGTCTCCCCTCCTGTCTATACACGCCCCCGCTCCTACAACGGATGGGAAGTGCCAGAGATCCTCCTCTCAGGTGACGACGCCAAAATCAACGACTGGAAACTCGAACAAGCATGGGCGCGCACCAAAGAACGAAGGCCAGAAATGTACGAAAAGTTGAAAAAAAGCGAGTAAAAAGACTCTAATAATCAAATTTTTTGTATATTTGCAGCCGTTTTTGAGGAAAAATATATAAAAAAATATTATATAAAATGAAGAACGCATTAATTCAATTCGTTGAAGATCAAGTTGTTGTAAAAGATTTTCCGAAGTTCAGAGCTGGTGACACCATTACGGTCACCTACAAAATTGTCGAGGGAAACAAGGAACGTCTCCAAAAGTTCCAAGGTGTTGTTTTGAAACGCAGTGGTTGTGGCAAGACCGCCACTTTCACCGTGAGAAAGATTTCGAACAACATTGGTGTTGAAAGATGCTTCCCCATCGCTTCTCCTATGATTGAAAGCATCGACCTTAACAAGGAAGGTGCCGTCCGCAAATCACGCATCTACTACCTCAGAGGTCTGCGTGGCAAGAAGGCCAGAATCAAGGAAGCCAAGCGCAAGGATTAATTCCCCGAACATTGACAACAAAAAAGAGAGGGTGACTAAAAAGTAGTCATCCTCTTTTTTTTATTTTTTGATAAGAAAAAAATGGTTATCTTGTTAAAAAATAACGAGATAACCATTGTTTGTATCGATTTATTTCTTATATTTGTAGTGCGAATTATAAAACAAGG
>JAEEII010000283.1 GCA_016281295.1 Bacteroidales bacterium | reverse complement strand
TACCTCAGAAAGTTGTTCCTTTGTAAGTGTAATCATAAGTCTGTCGTTTTAAAGATCCAATTTTTGTCGTGATTAATTGTTCTTTAAAATTACAGACTTTTTTCTTTCTACCTACTCAGACACATTTTTTGGTACACTATCTGGAATGCAATTCCTTTATTAGAGAAAGCAACTTTCTTTGTGGAAATTGCTCACTCCACATATTGACATACTCCTTAAAACAGCCCTCTCTAATCATCTTACGGGCTTCACATTCTTCACAAATACGTATAGTTGTCATTCTAGTTGTGTTTTTGCTGTTAAAAAACCGGTCGGAGTGCCTTTAAAAGGCATTCTCCGACCGGAGGAAAATATTGACCTATGGATAGCGCTCGGGGAACATTGACAAGAACCCTATCAATAACCCGGACGACTCGAGATCGAGAGCGATAGCAAAGTCAGCCTTTTTTGTTAACGCGGCCCTGGGTTGCTCCTGTAAAGGAACGCAATCAAGCTTATCAACCTGGCTTTCGGCCGCCAGAAAAACTGTGCCGTCCGGAAAGACATTTTGTATCGATGGCGCACGATCAACTCCCCTCGGCTATCCATATTCGGACCTTCAGCCCCCTAAATCGGCGGCCTGGATCCTGGACAATATTTCAAAGAGCATATGAATTATCTGCCTTTGTTCTTTTACTTATACCGAGACGCTTCCAGTTTCTTTCACCTTTTATTGGAAAAAAATGAAGAATAGCTATCTCAATTCGATTGAACAAACGCGTCCGGATTTCTCCATCCAGTGGTGGTGCTGTTCATAGCAGGTTTTGTCCTGGCATACCCAGATGATTTTGCAGTGCATATTGTCCGGTAGGGTAGGCTCCGGAGCGTAGCCGTCGGTTAAGATAAGAAGGCCGTCATAGCCATTCTTGGCGGCAAACTCGATGGGTTCCTGGAAACTGGTTCCGCCGCGTCCGATGGCGATCACCTCACGCATTACTTTCTTGAGGCTCTGCACCACACGTACGCCACAATCGAACTGGATGACGTCGATGGACTCGAAGCCGTATCGGAAAGCACTGTTGATGACGCCGTAGAAATAGCTCAGACTCTCACTGGAGATGGATCCGCTCACATCTACGGCAACAAGCAGTTTCGTGTCGAAACGCCGGATGGATCCCATATTCTCGAAGCCGGTCCTGCGGTTGGGCTTCATACGCGTGAGCTTCCGCTTTGAAGAGAGGATGCTGGCCCGGAAGCCGCCAAAGACGTTGCGCCAGTTGATCTTCGCCTTAGTGGAAGCTTTCAACTGCTCCGCAAAAGCACCGGCAAGGGAGCCCCAGGAGGTGCAGCCTTCGATGATGCCGTTTATTAAGGCAACGGTAAGATCGTCCTCATCCCACAACTCAGACAGGTCTTGATTCTTATCGGATGTCCTGCTGTCATCCGGAGGCAGCATTTCCTGGATTTTTCGGGAATACCATTCATAAGCCATTCCGGAAGGAAGATCGTAATCGGATGGTTTCTCAATCTTGAAGGAGCTGTACTTGTAATTGTCTCCGACTACCACGTTGGAGCCGATGGCGATGGCCTGCTGGCAACAACCGTCAGGCTTGCGCTCGTACGGATGCTTGAGCAGGATGCGTATAGCCTCGGTCCGGAGTGACTCTTCCAGCCCCTGGTCTGTCATCTCACGGAGAAACTCCGGATTGTACTCGATACGTCTCTTACCGCTCCTGATGGGACAAGCCATCTGCGTATTGGGCGCCAGTTCGTGTGTGCAAAGTACCTGAAAGAGCGCCGGCTCCTGAATGAACCAGTGCTCCAGGATGGTTGTAATGCGGTCCCTCATCTACTTGATCCCTTTTACGTAGGAGATGAACATCATGGTCAGAATCTGACACTCCCTGGCGATGAACGCCACGGCGTTCGGGTAGGTCTTTTGGACAAACAGATTGGCGAAATGCGCCGCTGCCTCTTTTTTGAAGCGGGTCAGGTACTCGAAGTATTCTTCGAGGTTCTTCTTGGCCATCTCCTTGTCCTTTGCAGGCACTTTCTCTACCTCAAGGAAACGGTAGATGCCGTCATTGACCACGGAGAGCTGGTGCAATTCATACTCTTTCAGTTTCTCCCTGACTTTGGGGAAGTTGAGTATCACCTCACGCCCGGAAACAATCTTGCGGCTGGACACGTTGCTTACGAATGCGCTTGCGGCCTTCGGGCCGACCACGGCAGATATTACCTTGGTGTGCAGCGGGCTCAGTTCGCCGGACTGCTTGAGAATATCCGATACGCGTTTCCAGCCACGACGGTCTGGCGTCTTGTCCAGTCCGGTGTCTTCGCCTTCCCTGGCATCCGGATCTTTGTCCAGCCAGATCTGGTTCTCCTGGATGAAGTCGATGATACGACTATCGACATCAGCCTTGCGGGCCCAGAGCAACCACTCCTGCACCGTCGGACGGAAATTAACGATATGGAAACGGCTGACCAGTGCCGGATCGAGGTCCGTCAACTGGTATTGGTCACCGGCATTCACCGCACTGATGATACGGCTGCCCTCAGGGAGCTTGCGCCCCGCAAGCTTGCGGTTAAGCGCCAGGTCCATAATGGTCTGAAGGATCTCAGGACGGGCGCGGTTCAATTCGTCGAGGAAAAGAACGATAGGCTTCCCGTCCAGGGGGAACCAGTAGGGGGGCATGAAGTCCGTCTTGCCGGTCTCTTCGTTCTTGTTGGGGATTCCAATCAAGTCACCCGGGTCGCTCATTTGGCCCAGGAAGAGCACCACGACGGGCATACCTTTCTTGGAGTAATAGTCAGTCAGGATTTCGGATTTGCCGATACCGTGCTTGCCGACCAGCATCAGATTGTGATCGGCCGGAATCATGTCGAGGAGCTGAATCAGCTCGGTTGTATTTACGTTGATGTTCGCCATAGCAATTATATATACGGAGTCAATGGCGGATTCTTTCAGTATAAAAACAAAAAACCACCGGGCCATTGCTGGCCTGGTGGTTTAAGTCGTGAGATGCCCCTATGCGGCGATGCCGTATTCGGCGAGGAAAGTCCTGCCCAGCGCTTTCTTGAGAGCCTGGCGGGCCCTGAAGAGAAGGGTAGCGGCAGCGTCGGCCGTGCAGCCGATGAGCTCAGCCATATGCCTCGGTTTCATTCCGTCCAGTTGAAGGGAGAGAATGAAACGATGATTCTCGTTCAGAGAATCTATGGCACGCTGGATTCGTTCCAAGGCTTCGCTTGACTCAACCTCATAGTCTGCCCCGTAGCCACCGGCCGCTAATTCGATGTCCGAGTCAATGTACTCGTCCCCATCCCGGTTCTGGGATTCAAGGGGCTCGAACGCAACGCGGCGTCGAAAGGCCTTCCTGACTGCGTCCTTTCGGGCGTTCTCGGCAATCCTGCACGCCCAGGTCTTGAGTTGAGCCTTGGACGAGTCGAACGTGCCGCCATACTTCAAGGCTTTAAGGATGGAATCCTGGAAAAGGTCCTCCAAATCCTCGGCAGTCAAAAGGCGCCCTCCGGTTTTGCCGTAGATTTCAACACTGGTTCTCATGGCATCGAAAATCTCCTGATAGGAAACGGTTTCACCGTTGGCGGTGGTAAAAGTGGCATTCGTGGTCGTGTAGATGTTCTCCATAGTGTGCGTCAAGATTAGGAGGTACTGCTTGCTTTCGCCCGAAGCATTTGGGGCAAATCGCGTGATCGTTTGGTTCCGTCCGCAAGATTTTAAAATATTAGGCACGTTTGGGAACCATAAAGGCAGTCTTGATCCAGTCTTGATGCTTATGTCAAAGAACTACATTCTCACCCCTCACATTAATATATACCAACCCGGAGCGGATTTCTTTCAAACAATTTTCAAAAAAGTTGAAAAACTTTCCGGCGGTTCTGCAAAGTTAGCAAAAACGTGCCAAAACAATGGAGCTGGATGAAAGAATTAGCGACGTGCGGAGTAATAATTATATGAGTATATAAATGATCGAAAACACATGAAAGAAGAATTCGATTTTGATTTTGATTTCGGAGATTTCGAAGAGGAACTCGATGACCTTCCCAAGGAGGGTAGTCCGTTATATAACGTGATGAAAGCGAATGGCATTCTCACGTCACGGGAGCGGAGAGTATATGAGAGATATGACCAAAGTAATCTCGGGTGCGCTATGGACAGGCCTGTCCACATTGAGGAGACGGAGGACTATATCCATCTTGAGTATGAGATACTTGCGTATCTTCTTCGTCCGGTGCCTTATCGTTTTGTGGATTATGAACTCGAAGAGCAGCGGCTGATCTGCCAGGATGGAAAATATCTGGATGCCCTTTTGGTCCGGGTATATACCCATCCGTTGCTGGATATGGACGAATACGGCAATTTGATCCGTCCTGAACCGGAATTCCTCGGTACCGAGGAATACTGGTTCGATATCACAGCAGGCTACAACGCAATGGGGGAGAGGCTGAAAACAAGATTAAAGCTGAAGGACAAAGACGATACTCCCCATTTGATAGAAGGAGAAATCGCGAGGTTCAAGCCATAGTCCACTTCCTGAATAACAGAAAGGTCACGTGTCAAAATCATTTCTAAAACTCTGCAAAAAGTAGATTTTTAGAAACAAAACAGATCCGCGAGAGGAATCTCATTCGGCATTGTGTCGGAAGTAGGCCTTGGACTTGTCAACGGTGAAGCGGCCGTCATAGGCTATCCAGCCCCACAGCCCGTTCATTTGAGCCTGAATATAGTCGTCTTCTACGAAGACCAGTTCATCATATCTTGGTTTGATGAATTCGAAGGGCATGTAGTAAAAGCCCCATTTGTTACCATTGCGAACCGGATAGAACCGATTTCCGGACAACGGGCATACATATATCCCGTCATAGTTGCAGGGCACATCCTCGGTTCCGTCAGTTCCCACGAGACCGTATAAGCCGTCACGAGTGGCGACATACTTGACATATTCCGTGTCCGGAACCCGGAACAGTTGGTCGTACCGGAACTCTGTCACGGGTGTCCCGATTCCGTCGGCCAGCACCAGGCCGCACTTGCCGCCCCGCTTGACTGGAACGGGAAAGACCATGCGCTCCAGACCGTCGTAAGTGAGGATGATCTCCTCATATTCGCAGGGAATGCCGTCGTTGTACGCATAGCCCGTGAGCCCGAACTGTCCATTCCTTTTCCGAATCCATTCCGGGTCGAAACCCTTTTCTCTTTGATGGCGTCCGATGTCGCTCCACAGGGACTCTTCCAGCTGCACGCTGGGCCACAACAGTGACGTCCTGAGCGAGCTTTCCTCAATTCTTCTTTTGATGGCACGAAATTGTCCGAAGTGGTCGAGCATCCTGCGTAGCTGCTCCAGGTCTTCACCGCTGCTGATTTTCCTTTCCTGTTGGAGGCGCCCAAAGACTTCCGTGATCGGAACCATTTTGGGAGATGACGTACTAATCATAGTCTTCCAGAATGTCGATGTGGCGGAACCATCCCCAGTCCGTATGGTTCCGATAGGTGGGAAGGGATTGTCTCGGTACGATGAGATGACAGTCGTTGAGCCGGGTCAGGTCCTGATCGAGGCCGCCGTTGAACAGGGGCGGCACGATGGCGCGCACAATGATTCTTTCCAGACAATCGTCATCAGCGAAGATTTCGCCGTCCAGCTGGCGCAAAGTCGATGGAAGGTCTATCACTTGGAGATCACGGTTGTCGCTCAGCCCTTGTGTCCTGATGATTTCCACGCCTTCCGGGATGACTAGGGAATGCAGTCTGTGGCATTGGAAGATGCCGTTGGGTCCGATAGTTTTCAAGGAAGAGGGTAACGTCAGGCGCTCCACGTCGACGCAACTTATTGCCGTTTGACAAATCTCTTCCACTCCTTCCGGAACAGTAAGCTCCGGCACTTCACGGACGACGGAAATGAGTCGTTTGCCGTCTTTGGTAAGGACACAATTGCCGTCATCCGACATTTTGATATACGGATTCTCCGGAGAGATGGTAATTGTCACGTCAGGCGAAAGCCGATAGCAAGACCAGACGGTAAACCACCGGAGGCCCCGGCCAATATGAATGGTCTCGATAAACGACTCACAGAAGCCGAGCTCTTCGATGTTTTCATAGGAATCCGGGATGATAAGTTCTTGAACAAGCGTGCCGGTGGGTACGCTGAACTCACCCATAACGCTGGTGATCCGGTAAGTCCTTCCGCCAATGTCAACCTCTTCGGGCAATGTGCAGGAGTCAGTCCCATTATATCTTCCTTCTGGCCCGCAGTGCAGCCAGGCGGTGCCGTCGTCGTCATCCAGCAGGTACTCAATGCCGCCGACCTTGCATCGCCGACGCAATTCATAAGGTTTGGTAGCCATATCTCTTCTTTTCTTTTCTATCAGATAATCCGCATTCCTGTGCTCCAGAACTCGCCGTTGAGCAGATTCGCGGCGGCGATGATGCCTTCAATCTTTTCGGCCATTTCCTGCGCCTTCTCGGCCCGCACACAGAAGCGGAGCCGACGGTCTGGCTTCAACCGCACGTGTACCGTAATGAACCGCTCGTCGGCTATCATCGTGTACTGCTCGCCAAGCTCATCCAGCCGGGTGCGCAACACTTGTCCGTAGATGTTGGTCACCATCGTCTCCTGCTCTTTCTCCAGGACGACGTCCTCGGCCATGTCCTCCATTACATACATCGCCTCCGCCAGAAAACGCAGCAGCAGAACGACGGACTCCTCTTGGAGTGAGACGCATACTGCATTCTTTCTGGGACCCAGAGTGCTGATGCGCGTCTGTCCCAGTTCCTGCAGTTCCAGCCGTAGGGGATAGCCGTCCAGATCTACGGCAATGCTGCCGTAGCCGTTCTCAGTCACATCGAAATCCGCCTCGCGGAGGAGGGATGTCAGCCTGTCTCTGTCCACGGCCGTCGCGCGCTTCAGGTTCAGCTCTGCCCTTACCACCCAGTGGTCCGCAAGGTAGAGGAAGAGCTCGTCGCGCATATGCTCCCTGCTCAGCCTCATACGGTATCCCGCCATCCTTTCCAGGGTGCGCGTGTCGGCCACCAGATCGATGATGGACTGCCACTCAGGGGGCGTCCACTGTTCCATTCTCAGAGACATATTCATATTTTTCGTCGGATCTACATTAACATATACACGCCACACGCGAAAATCTTTCACGGAAATGCAGTGAAAGAAAAACAACTTCCGGCAGTAGAAATAATAAGACAAAGGAGAAATAATGAAACTACGAGAAATGGGCGAGGAGGCAATCCTCGAGGAGGCGCTCCGCGCCTTGCCGGACTACCGCGAGAAGATTAGGGATACCGGTAAGTTTGTGCTGGAAGACTGCGTGCAAGCCGCGCTGAAGCGGATCGAATACCTGTTCCGCTCCGAACGCGGCCTGCGGTCCTACGATCCGCTGGGGTCACAGAACCGCAAGGATCTGGGGGTGCTGCTTGGGTATTTCAGGCCGAAGGTCGTCGAGGCGATACGGCCGATACAGCAGCGTTATCTGCAAAACAGGATGGTGTCGCAGATCAACGCCACGACAGCCAAGAGCATCCTTCCGGCCGTGTTCGCCGAAAAAGGTCTCCAGGCCTCGGTCGAGGGTCAGCGCTACCGCGCGAAAGTAGAGGTGAGACTGGCACCCTCGCTTCAAGTGAAATTCTACGTCCGCTACCGTGACCTGAACGAAAAGGACGGCATCGCCGAAGACGTCGTCCAAGCCGTGCTGGACCTCAAGGATGCCATAATGAGACTTGGCGGTGGGGTTAAGTTGAGCAGGATGTGATTCGATAATCCTATAGCCCAGCTTTGTCTTTTATCTTTTTTCAATTATCTTCGCAGAAGAATTCTTCTTCATGGAAGGAGAAGTTAATTTCTATTTGATATGAGCAAGGTAGGTATGAGGCGTTATGATCACCATTAACCAACAGCGAGAAGAGAATTTTCAGGAGTATCTTCGTCTGCTTCAAGACCCGAATTACGTTGAAGTAACCTTTGATTATGAATCAGGAGGGGTCAGCGCCATTCATCGAGAGCACAAGTTCGATTCCCGAGTTGGTCCATTCGGAATCAAAAAGGGAGAATATGAGAAAAACGCGGTAACAATCCTTAGAAATAGAGGACATCTTATTACACTCGAGTCCGAACTGGCTCCCAATGGCGTTAAGACACCTGACGGGTGGATTGATGGATTAATCATGGACATCAAGTCCACCGACAATAATGGAAAATGGGCCATTAAAAAGAAGTTCCATAATGCCGCCAAACAAGGATCGGAATGTGTTATTCTTTATTTCCATAAAAAGGAATTATATTCAAAAGAGAGGATTGATGACGGCTGGGATAAGTTCTTAGAAGATATTGACTCACAGCGATACTTCAATACCATAAAGAAAGTTGTCTGTATCGTGGAAGACAAGGAAATCGAATGGATAGTTCCGAAATGAAAAAAGCTGCCTTTAGGCAGCTCTTTGAAGGCATAAGGCGACAGGTGGTGTGCCTCTCACCCCTTCAGTTGCAAAGATACAAACGTTTTTCTGAAATGCAAGGGAAAATAGCAGGGGAGCCATGGGTGAGCTTCTCGATGGTAACCCTGTCGGCCTTGTTACACATATGAAGAATCCTTTCAATGCAAGGAGACATTCAAAGAGGTTTTTCGTCCAGCGCATTCTGGCTGGCCTCTTCGAACTTAGCCTTCATCGTCGGGTTGCCGTGGGTGAGCTTCTTGATGGTGAGTTTGTCGGCCTTGTCGTTGGCTAGACGGAGGTTGTATTCAGAACCCATAAGGGCCTCTTTGATGGCCTCGAGATGCTTGATGGTTTTATCAATCTCGTCGATGGCCGTCTTGAACTTCTCGCTGGCCAGACGGTAGTTCCTGGCGAACTTGTCCTTGAAATCAAGGAGCTTGTTTTCGAAGTTCGTCACGTCGATGCTTTGCTGACGGGCGAGCTCGAGTTCCTTCTTCACGGAGACGGTGTTCCTGGCCGCGTTGACCAGAAGCATAATCAGCGACTTGAAGAATTGGGGACGGATGACGAACATCTTCGAATACTTGTAGGAGACATCCACGATGCCGGTGTTGTAGAGCTCGCTGTCAGGCTCCAGGAGCGACACGAGCACGGCATATTCGCAGCCCTTCGCGGTACGGTCGGCATCTAGCTTCTTGAAGAAGTCCTCGTTCTTGTGCTTGGTGGCCGTCTCGTCCTGCTCGTTCTTCATCTCGAACATGATGGAGACGTACTCGATGCCGTCCTCATAGTCGCGGAAGATGAAATCGCCTTTGCTGCCTTCGGAGGCATCGTTGTCCTTCTCGAAGTAGGCGTTGGGGAACATCGGACGCATCTCGCCGTTGAATACGGCGCTGCAGTGGGCCTCCAGGCTCTCGCCGACCATCTTGGTAGACAGGCGCGTCTTGAAGTCCTTGAGACGTTCCACTTCTTCTTTGGCGAGCCGGAGTTTGCCTTCATACTCGTCCCGCAGGCTCTTTTCGCGGAGCTTGGCTTCCATGGCAGCCAGTTCTTCGCGGGCTTTCTGCTCAGCCTCCTGCTGCTTGTGCAGTTCCTCGATACGACGGGCGACTTCGTCGTTGAATTCAGCGTTTCTGACTTGGTTGACGATGGAAGCGTAGTCAGTATCGTCCACCGTGAATACATTTCCGCACTTGGGGCATTTGAGTTCTTTCATATTTGCTGTCTCATTTTCGTTTCTTATATATACTGGCCAAAGGGGAGATTCTTTCAGATGGGACAAGACGAAATAGTGCCTTAGAATAAACCAGCACTTGACTTTCTTATTAATTTCAATTATCTTCGCAGATGAAATCTTCTTCATGGAAGGAGATTATATTTCTATTGATATGAGCAAGGTAGGAATGCGGCGTTATGATTACCATTGACCAACAGCGAGAAGAGAATTTTCAGGAGTATCTTCGTCTGCTTCAAGACCCCAATTACGTTGAAGTAACCTTTGATTATGAATCAGGGGGTGTCAGCGCCATTCATCGTGAGCACAAGTTTGACAAACAATATGGGCCATTCGGGTATGCGAGAGGTCAATACGAGCGAGACGTTGTTGATTTATTAAGAAATAGAGGATATTACATTATTCTGCTTCCAGAAGAAAGTATGATTCCCAATAAAAAGAGCTGCGATGCAATCATTGACCTTTGCAACAGATGCACTTAACTCAAAGTATAGTAATGCAGGGTCAGTCGTTTTCACCCATACATATAATGGAGGAAACCAAGTTATTTCAACCAAACATTCTGATGGTAGTGAAGGTTCTTTTAACACGAAAATTTTTTGTGAACCAACTAGAAATTTTATGGATGTGGAAGTGGCAATTTATGTTAAGAATAATATAGATGAATTAAAGACAAATAAGAATATGAAACAGAATACAATTAAATTAAATGAATCACAACTTAAAAAGATAGTTGCTGAAAGTGTAAAGAAAGTGCTGAATGAATCTTCATCAAGTATTGCTACATTTGAAGATTTATGTATGATTGTAGGATGTTCTCTTGATAATCAGCAAGAGGCACAGTTAAAAATAGAACAAATGTTAATGTATCTTCACCATAGGGGTGTTATCAAAGGGTTTAATGAAGATAAGTTAGATTGGATATTCTCTGATGAGCAATCATATTAAGCAACATATCTAATGCTTCTTACATCACAGTAAGAACAAGCACAAATAGACTTTCTGAACATATCACTGAATCAGAGAGATTCAGTGATTTTCTTGTATTGTATCTATACACAGATTCATCAATATATCTCTGTAAGTATTCCTTGCTAACAAAGTGATAGATACCAAACACCATCCTCGTCTGATAATTTGATGATAATACCCCTGCTTATCAACTACATTATATAAACTAAGTTCATCAGTAAACAATGTGGAATGTTCAATACAAAACTGCTTGATGATAGGAAGCAAGGTGGATGCTTGGGTGTTCTCCACCTTCATTGCACAAGCCCTTCCATCCCTCTGAACCATACCAAAATTGGGTGTTTTGGTACTTCTACCCTGTGATCCTACAACCTTCTTGCTCTCATGCTTGTTTATTTCCCTTCCACCAAGATACATTTCATCCAATTCAATCTCACCTTCCAATGCAGGTGTATCATACTGAGTAAATAAGTTTCTTACCTTATGCAGAATGAACCAAGCAGTCTTTTGGGTAACATGAATATCCTTGCTCAACTGATGAGAAGAGATACCCTTCTTGTGGCTACTGATAAGGTACATAGCCATTTCTGCAAGGGCAATTTGGTATTTTCAAAGATAGTACCTACAAGACAAGAGAATCTTCTATGACAGTCACCACACTTGAACTGATTATCACCATTAGAACAAGTGTAGATATGCACAGAACCACAAAAAGGACATACAACCACCTTATGCCATCTTTGTTCTGTGATGAAATCCCTACATCTTTTATCATTGTTGAAGTGATTGGCAAGAGATATAAGGGAATCAAAATGTTCAAGTCTAAGTTCCATAGTCAATAGGTATTTGTAGTATTATATACCTACAAACAATGGTTTTCTTTCAAAAAAGTCCAGATTTTTTGTCTGGTTTTCAGGTATTTACAATGATTTTTGTGTAAACGGGTATAGTATTCCCTAATCGAAATAACAAAACCACTCGGGTAGCCAAGTGGTTCTGAAGGGCTATTGGTTCTGGCGACAGGAGGGCTACCCCTTTACCGGGCTACCCCTTTACCTATCGCCCCTCATCCTTCTTTTGCAAAAGTACAAAAGAAATCTTGAAATACAAGGAGAAAAAAGTAGATTCAGGCCCGCCTATGCGCATTCGCGCAGCTCCCGATAGGAGATGCCATAGATGTTCTGGAACTGGTTCGCCAAGAAGTGGCGCGTTTCATAGCGGCCACGGTTCGTAATCCGGGACTTCGTCCGTGCGCTCTTCCAGTAGTCCTGGGCGACTCGCTTTTCGAGAATCCGCCTGACCTTTTTGCAGGTGACAGTATCATGGATGTAGATATCGCCAAGTTGCTGGCCATGCTTGAAGTTCATGCGCTGAGAAGCGTATGCAGCCGTGCGGCTCTTGATATGTTTCTGCTCGCTGAGCCAGGGGGGGGGAATTCTTTCATGGACGGATTGTTTTTTGTTGTTTCTATAGATATCTACTGCGGCAATTGGGTTTTCTTTCAGCGGGGAATTGGAATGAATGCCATTTTTTATTAAATTTGAGGTAAACTTTTACATTGATGAATCCCAGACAGGACTATTTTTCAAGGAAACTCGACCGGTGGTTTTCAGGCGAGACTTTGTCCCGTGCCGTCGATCGCGTGATTGAGAATCAGGACCGGTATTATAAGCTGCTACGCTCAACCGGTGAGCCTGGGATCGAGGATTTGATTGCCTCGATTCATCGTAGTAATTTCTTCACGGCTCATAGCGCCTCTCATCATCATTATGCATCCGGGCTGGCAGAGCATTCGCTGGGTGTATATGATCAAATGATCCTGATCAAATGATCCGTTTGTCCGAAGGGTATGATCTGGCTGAAAAGGATATCATCCTTGTGGCCCTGTTGCACGATGTATGTATGGCCAACAATAAAGATTGGCCCCATGTTTCTGGCCGACATGGTTTGAATTCTCGTTTAATTGCGCAAAAGTACCTTCCCGGTTTGTCTTCTGAAGTTAAAGAAGCCATTCAGAAACATAGACATACTCCTTCAGACGAGAATACCATTAGAAATCCGCTCTGGCTCTTGGTCAGGAAGGCAGATGTTGCTGATGCCAAGACTAGTCTCGGGAGGGGGTGAAGTTTTTGGGGTAGTCAATGAGTTTTTTTCTATTGTTGCAACTCGCTTTATAAAAACATAGAATTATTACAAGGCAATCTTATTACTACTCAGAATTAGATTTTTCAGTATGATTGATTATTCCAATTTAAAGCTTCCCATTTATTCTAATAAATATAACCAGGGTGATTACTTGGACCTTATTAGGTATCTCTCCAATAAGGTAATGGAGATTCTTTGTGAGACTAATAGAAAGAATAGAAATGCACTTATGGAAGGGATTGCTCTTCCCTTGATTGTATTCTATTCAGAGTGGTATAGGCGAGATTATATTGGAGGAAAAGGCTCTCAGCAGTGGGAGGACCCGCTCATCAGCAAAAGCATTTGTACAAAAGCAGAGTTTCAAAGAATAAGGGCATTATTGGTAAAAAAGGTCGGCAAACAATATGGCATTCTTGCCGATCGTCATAATTTAATTGATAACAATGGGCAGCTTTTACGCAGTATTTTTTGCCAAGGGGGACTTCCTGTTGAATACATTATTCATGGAAGGGATAACAATAGTTTCTTCACCTTATTGCATTGGATCGTAAACGAGAGTTTGAGCAATGAGCCCCCTGCTATAGGAGAGATTAAAGCGCGAACAGAGCAATTAGGGATGTCAACAACATTGACGGGAATAGATACCTGTAAGGCTACTCTTGCTTTAGCCGATTCTATTACGGCCGAAGCGGTTGTCCCTTTCAATGTGTCTGAAAATACTTTGAAAGAACTTGAGGACAAACTGAAGGAGGATCGCGAGCGAGTAAATAAACTTGGTCTTAACAAGCCAATTTTCCATAAGGAGGTTTTTATTGAGTCTAATCCAAATGGGAGTTTCGCCTTTAAATATTCAATAAGGCTAGAAGGGTCGTTTAGTGCGGAACGAGCTTATCGTTTGGGCTTACCCCCTGACGTACAAAAGTTTACCGTTTCTCATCAAGGGGATTCCATTGGCAGATACATCCGTATGAGTGATGGATTATTTCATTGCCGAGAATTTAAGAATAAACCACATTTTTTTTCGGAGACAGATGACGGCGAAGATTGTAATCAAGTTGACATCCTGACGGATCTTTCCTCTAAGGATTATCACTGTGAACTGGTATCGAGGTTTTCATTTACTGGAAACAATATTCTTTTAACTGAATTGAAAGATGAGGTTTGGGTTGTAAAGAATAGGTTCAATGACGAAGGCACATTTTATGTTTGGGTGCCTGGAACCTATACCGTAAATGCTGAAGAAAGATTCGTGTCAAAATGTATTTTAGACGGATGTGAGTATTTTCGTGTCCTTATCAGTCAACTTCATCCGGCTACTTTGTTTTCGCCCGAAGGGAAACAACTTGACCCACACCATCTCTTCTTGACTGACTACACCGTTTCGTTTCAAGGTTTAACGTCCTCGTGGTTATTAGCTTCCAATGTTAAAATTATCTCTGATTTGCCCGATGATTACAATATTCAGGTCTATGATAACATCAACCAAAGAAGAGAGCTTAAATATTCTGTAAAGTATAGAACTAAGAACGAAAAGGAGTATCATGCTCTCTCTTCCTCACTCCCGGAAGGCATTATTTTTATTCGTGTTGATGTGGGATACCAACAAGTGGAAGGCCGTTTTTTTTATGCTAAAGGACTTGACTGTGAGATAGATACTCGTAAACAAGCAATTTGCTGGACACAAAGTGGTAATTGTGAAATAATTAGCGACTCTGCGGATATCGTTGAGAGCGCCCCTGGGGTTTTCTCCTTGCGAAACCAAGCTACAGTTCGAACGATTGGATTCCAGATAAAGGCTAATAAAGATAACGCAATAATTGAAGTACCGGCCCCTATTAATAACATCCGGGTTTTAGACGTGGATGGCAATTTATTGCGTTCCGGGCAGAGAATCTGTATACAAAACTTACAATACTATAACGTTTATTCTCCCGGGAAAGGCGTGACCAGGGTTTCTATTATGCCTTGCTCGGGGTCCCAATATAGGATTCCTATTATTTTCACAAAACGGTTGCCATTTAAGTCAACTTTAAGCGACTTTAAAAATGAAATTGAGTCCGTTTATTATGCCGAGACAATGAGCCCTCTCAATAACACCCACGATTATGTTGAGCTCTCTTTCCCGGATAGCGGATTGTCTTTTAAATGTGTCTATTATAATCGTATAGCAAAGCCAGATGACGCTAACAAAATACTTAATGTTATTGATACAGGCTACCGAAAAGATAAGAGTATTACCGGGTTGTACTATGTCACTCTTGATTGTGAACCGGAAGAGATCTCTATTGGAGAGCTAAATCAAGGAGAAGATGAAGAATTCCATTATCCAGCGGTAAACTCCAGCATTTTGGTCCTACCTCGTCTAGACGGTAATATCAATTTAGTTATGCCCGCTTTATTACCTATTTCTTCGAAGGAAACAAATTGGCGAGAAGAGATCATGTCTTCTTGTTCACCTCAAGATATAGTATGGAAGAAGTTGTATAAATACTATGAGGTCTGTCGGCAGTATGCGATACCTTTTGACGTATTCAATTGTTTTCAAGCTATATGTGCGAAGTGTGTCAAGAATTATGATGGTAAAACAGCTGATATTTGTCCTCCAGAAGAATATCAAACTTATGTAAGCCGATTCGCTTTGTCAATGCTTTGCGAGTATAATACTCCAGTTGATGACCTTATATTAAATTTTGCTCGTTGTTTTAACTTTATGTGGCATTGGATCTCCATGGAAAAGTGGGGGGATGCCTTGTCATGGGGCGGATTTGATTCCATAGATGTTTTCAAAAAGCTTTCACAATTAATATCAGAAGAGCTTTGCCTTCCGAGCACAAGTCAGTCAATTTTATGCACCCACTACATTGATTTTCGTTATGAAGAGTTTCATATAGACCATATGTCATTTGGGGAAATGCTGAACGGCTCTTACAAACATATAACTACCTCTTTCAACGATTTTATTTCGCGTATTCGACCATTGGTAGAAAACACCATTGCCATACATGGGCCAAGAATAGATTTGTATGGGGATACCGACATTATTATGTCCATCAATGGTATAAAGAACAAAGGAGAACGACAATTGTTCAAGTCCGCATATGTGGCAGCTTCGTTGTTTACGGGAAAGTATTCAGGTATCTTTAGAAACCCCAAGGCAATCCTATACGCTAAAAGGAACACATCGGTTTATTCAGTTGTCTTTACAAACATCCTTAGATATATTTAGCTAATTATGAACTATAAGGAGTTTTTTACAACGGCCTCGGAGGCAATTAAAGAAGCAGCCATCGCAATCTGGAGCTCAGGAGAGATATCGAAAGCACAAGATTATCGCACTCTTTTAGAGCGTGAGCCATTAATGCAGGACCCACTTTTCAATGTCGCGACTCCATGGGAATCTGACACTAGGAAGTTCCGTGATTTTACAAATCTCTTTGATGTCCAATTCATTAATGCTGTCGCGGAAAGATGCCCGGACAAGTATCAGTTCCCTTACTATAAACGAGGTGAAAAGTCATCAGACCATTCTCCTTATGTTCATCAAGCCAAATGTTGGGATATTCTATTGAATCAAAAGAAGAATCTTATTATCAAAAGTGGAACAGGCTCTGGAAAAACAGAGTGCTTTATGCTCCCCGTTCTTCAGGATTTGATGCATGAGCGACAGAAAGGTGTGACTGAAGGTATTCAGGCGCTTTTCCTTTACCCACTCAATGCCTTAATTAAGAGTCAGCAAGAAAGAATGGACGCATGGTGCGAAGCTATAGCAAAATCGTACGGTGTACATGATAAGCATATAACGGTTAATTATGGCATGTATAATTCTTCTACTCCTGAGAATAGTCCCAAGAATCCTCGCAGGATTCATGTTTGCGAAACAAGGGATAGTATGAGAAATATTATGGCTCCACAGATTCTCTTCAGCAACCCTACAATGTTAGAATATATGTTGCTGCGAAGAAAGGATACGCCAGTATTGAGAGCATCTCAAGGGAAATTGAGGTGGATTATTCTTGACGAGGCACATACATATGTTGGTGCAGCCGCAACAAATCTCGCACTTCAGATTAAAAGAATTATTGACGCGTTTAACACAGATATTAATCAGATTCGGTTTGCGGTCACTTCTGCAACGATCGGTAACGGCAGTATTACTGATTTAAAGAATTTTGTGGCAGGTCTTACCGGAAAAGATGCCGCTGATATTGAAGTAGTTGATGGGAATCGAATTCAACCAGCCATCTCCCAAAAAACACATAATGTTTTTCTGAAAGACAATGGATTGACGTGTAGTCCTAATAAACTGAATGTATTTTGCAATGATTGCGATAAAGTGTGGTCTGCATCTGAAGTATCCGAGTATTTTACGGGGAGAAAAGACATTCTCAAAGGCCTGGACATTGTTGATTACCTTGCCGATAATGAGATTGTCCCTTTCCGGTCTCATTTCTTTGTTAGGGCAATAGAAGGTGTTTTCACAAAATTTGATGGGAATTGCACGTTGGCGCTAACTACATACAGAAAGCACAACCGCGGAGAGCGTTGGTATGAAATGAATCTTTGCCCTCACTGCGGCAGATCTATAATCAAGGCAGAATTGACGTTTGGTAGTGAGGACTATGTCCGTCCGGTATACTCCAGACTGGAATCCGCCACACCTATTGAGCAACTTGATATTGACGACAATACAATAAGTGCAGACAACGATATACTTGGCTATTTTGTCAAGGGGCCTTCTACGCAAATTCAGAACGTGCAGAAACTGGTATATGAAGTCAAAAGGGCTGATCCCGATAAAGATGTTATTGATGAAACCGGTCTCCAAACGGCATCTTCGTATACTGCTTGCCGAGAGTCCTCGCCGGTGACCGACAATAGATGCCCTCATTGCGGAGGGCACATTAACGATTCAACTAAAGTCCGCGGCTTGTCTCTTACTGGGACTCTTATCAATCAAACCGTAATCCCTTATCTCCTGGAATTATGTCCTCAGATGCAGGTCGCCGGAGTCGTTCATAACGGACAACGTTATATATCCTTCACCGATAGTCGGCAAGGGACTGCCAGAAGTACGTTGCTGATTAATAGCAACGTGGAACGCAACTGGATTCGTTCGTACATATATCATTCAATATGGAGCAATCCGTTGACCCCATTGCAATTAATTACATGTTTGAATGATATCCAGAATGAGAATGATTTTTCTATTCTAAAAGACAATACAAAATTCTCACATGCATATCCTAAACCATATGCAGAGGCTTTGCTTATTGATCAGCTTGGGTCAAGGGCAATGCGGGGAAACTCCGTTGAGTCTATGGGTATAGCCCAATTACAATACGATAGGCTTTCTTTTGTTAACGCTCCTGCAACGCTTACACAATATGTCCCATCCGCATTAGCCGATGATATTTGGCGAACGTTCTTGAAATTATGCATTGATTACAACATTCGCCCTAATAGCCATATTCTTGTTAATAAGAACACGCGTAATTACCTTACACAAAGGCACCACCAGTCGTTTATTTATTCCTGGGCATCGGCGGCATCGGAAACTTTTATTGTCAATAACCGGCAGGTAACCAAAAGAAGAAAACGGTTCCCGATAGGAATCTCCAAAAGAAACCAGATTGAAAGACCGGTTCTTTATGTAATGATACTAATGGGGTTAAACGACATTAATGCTTTGACGCCTCGCCATCTTGCAGATATTGATACACTTCTCAAACAAGCATGGGATGACCTCTCGCGGTCTGTTTTGATTCCGATTACAGGCAAAGCCGGCCCAACCCAGGCGGACATGCCATATATTCTGGATTTGTTTGATACGGCAAAAACCACTTCTCTTAAGATCGTTAAAAAAGCATGGCTTTGCCCGGCGACGGCAACGGTGCTGGATACTGTATTAACCGTATATGATAAAAAAGGGAATATTTGCTATCAAGTGAGTCCGAACATTAAAGGATCTCTTACACCAGAGAATCTGAATGTGTTTAAGATTCCTGCCAGGAATACCATTGTATTCCCCAACTTTCCTTATCCTAATAGGATGGATTCTTCACATAACCATGTTTCACTATCAACTATAATAGGATGGGCCAACGGAGACACAGATGTTCAGAATCTTAGGGTGATGGGAATTTGGAATGATTTGATGGATAGAATCATTTTAAAAGAGCCTATCTTCATTTCCGCAGAACATTCAGCGCAGCAAAGCCCTGAAGAGTTGCGTACTATAGAAGACAAATTCAAAAATGGCCAGATAAACGTATTGAATTGTTCTACAACGATGGAGGCAGGAGTCGATATCGGCCAGATTAATGTTGTTACTATGACAACCGTCCCGCCTAATCCCGCCAACTACCATCAGCGCGCTGGTCGTGCAGGACGACGTGGAGAATACAGATCGTATGCATTTACCATTTGTGCAAGTAGCAGTGTGGGAAACATGGCGTTTTTGAGCCCCAAATGGATTCTCGACAAAACACGGCTTGTAAATCCTTACATTAATTTCACTAATAAAAGCACCATTCAGCGCAATATTAACGCGATGTTATTGGGGCATTTCATTAGACAAAAAGGTGGCGCAAACATCTTGGAAGATATCAGTTCCTTTTTGGTGCACGACGCAACTATCTCTATGTCTGCTCAGAATTATTTGCAGCAGCTACTTGCCTGGTCTGTTGTAACACCTGCAAACCAGGCTACACATGATAGGGTTAAGGGTATCTCTAAAGGGACTATTTTAAGATATGCATCAGAGTCATCCCTAATTTTAGAAGCAGAAAAGTTGCTTCGACTCATTTGGTCGGATTATGATGCTGAATGTTTATTCTGGACAAATGAATCAACAAAAGCTGGCATCACACAAGCCTATCGTAATATGTGTGTTGCCAAACTCAACAGTATTCAACACCAGAAACTCGTCGCATATCTTTCAGAAAAGGGATATATTCCTAGCGAGAGTATCCCTAATGATATAGTTGAGTTAAACCTCCCTGATGCATCAAGCACATACGTAAAGAATGTGAGCCGCACAAAGCTTCCTCTTTATAGAGCACTTGCAGAATACGCGCCTGGGCGACAGATTGTGCTAGACTGTAAATGCTATACGGTTGCTGGCATTGATAAAAACTCAATCTTCAGGCCACAGAGCATGAAAGAGATTAGAAAGTGTCCCACTTGTTACAAGATTTATCAAGATCTTCACTCAACTACTTGCCCGTCTTGTTCAACCGCTTTGGTTGGATTATTCGGTGGCCTTAGCACTCAAATGATTGAGCCTGCAGGATTCCAATGCAATCTGCATGATACCGAATCTCGAACAGTCGACGCTAATCGTCTTTCTCAGGTTGAAGCCACATTGCTTAACACCAAAGACTGGGAGAATACAACACCTAATGCATTGGCAGAAATACGCCAGAGCGAGGATTTGGCGTCCATATTCTATTATAATGTCGGAGCAGGACTTGGTTATTGTATCTGTAGAGAATGTGGTAAGGCTATTCCAGAATTTACAAATGGAGGAGACGTTCCGAGTAGTATTCAGGATCACTTTGATATTTTGAATGAAAATGCTACTAGTTATTGTCCTGGAGGCGCAAACCCTTACCGTAACGTTATGATAGGCGGACACTTTATGACCGAGTTCTTTGAATTAAGACTTAGGGATAGTAAAGGAGTGTTGGTTTCTGATGATTCATTAATGTTCACAATGGGGGTAGCCCTCGTTAATGCTATTGCCAGCGCACTTGGCATAAAGAATGACGAAATATCTTTCGGTTATAAGAAGTATCAAGACTTTACATCCATTTTTATATTTGACAAGGCTAAAGGCGGAGCCGGCTATGCCAGGAAGGCGTCCATGATGCTGAACAGGTTATTTGGCATCATTAAGAATCAACTTAATGGTTGCAGCTGCTCTAAAGCATGCCCTCAATGCTTGATTGACCACAACACGCAATGGCATGAGGAATGGTTGGACAAGAATAAAGTCCTCCAATGGATAAGCATGTACGAGAAAGCCAAGGTCTCTGTCCCTACGACAATCAGTTCTCTGTTTGCCCTCGGATCCCAAATATCTCCTCAACCGTTTAATATTTCTGCAATTTTCGCCAGCACTTTCGCGTCTGCTGATATTAACGAGTGCGTATTCTTCTTTTCCGGTGACGCCCAAAATTGGGACACAGTTTGGAATGAAGATATTCTCTCAAGCATACTCGGGAATGGCTCTATTGTAAAGATAGCCATTAGTCAAGAGGTAGATTATACCCAAAAAGAAAAGGCAAAGGTTTTATCTCAAATATGCAATAGAAACGGCCTGATGGACTTGGTTATCTATAACAGCCTTACTTACACTCCTCTTGTCCTTGTCAAAAAAAATGTTGGAATCAACACTCTTATCTTTGGGTCTTCCGAGACCTCAAATGAAAGGAGTTCTCTTTGGGGTACGGGGGGGAATCTGTATACGGTTGATAATATACCTGAACAGTCTGTTTTTAGCGGACAAAGTGTTTCTTTCCAGAAATTGGATAGCATTCTGATGTCGGAGAAAACTACGGCAATCCGCTTGAAAAATAGAACAATTACAGTTTTTGGCCTATATAACGAATACAAAAAAGCTTTCCAACTAAAGAGCCCTCAAAGTTGGAATCTGCTCTCATCTGTACTTAATCAAGGTAAGAAGTACTCCATAAGCTATACGGACCGATATATGACGAGCAAGATGGACATTATGCTATTTGCTCATTTTGTCCGTAATCTAGCAAAAGATATGGGTATTATTGTTGACTCTGTTAACATTAAGGTCCTTGACAACTATAATCATTTATCGCCAATTTATATTAATCAGGACATTGAGGACCCCGCGACGAGGGCTCAGGTTGTTATCAACTGCTTCTCTACAGTGTTGTCTCTTGACCCCTCAAAAATAACCTGTACGTCTATGGGTACAACTGCTATAGCTCGTATGCAGCATGCTCGAGAACTTATACTTGTTTCGGGCAATGGGCATACAATTGCCATTAGACCCGATGGGGGTTGGTCCAATGGTTGGTGGCCCAACGGAGTTTTGTATACCCAACCATACGATGTGGACTTTCAAATCCAAATGCAGAATATACCAGATGGGCTTTTGTATACAACTGAAGTTCAATAAAATGAAGTGTATGTGTGTGGGGGAGGGGTACTAGTTTACACATATTAAATCACTTTCTTGATGGTTATTCTAGAATAATTCTTTATGTACTTTTTACTGTTTCAAGGAGAGTTTTTTCACTCTGGATATGGTGATTAGGCAAACATTTGGATAGTGTACCAAAAAATGTGTCTGAGTAGGTAGAAAGAAAAAAGTCTGTAATTTTAAAGAACAATTAATCACGACAAAAATTGGATCTTTAAAACGACAGACTTATGATTACACTTACAAAGGAACAACTTTCTGAGGTA
>JAEEII010000282.1 GCA_016281295.1 Bacteroidales bacterium | reverse complement strand
CGATTCAGATTTCTTATACAAATGTCCCTGCGTCTGCTGCAAAATTCGTTCTTACTGAAACCCATATTGGCGCTTCTGCAAAGCCCATTACTGGAACTGTCGCGATTAATTCTTTGGACTCCACTCCAACCCTTGACCTCAGTGGACTTAGTGGCCAGACCGTTACAATCACAGGTGTAACTGCTGATGGAGAGGGAAATGCTTTATTCGTTATCCCTGTTCCTGCCGGAGATGGTTATATCTTCCGCTTCGAACTTCTGGATTCTGATGGTGATGCAATCCCTGGCACTCAAAAGATTGCTTCCAACCAGACAATCAATGCGAATAGGATTAAAAGATTCCCGGCTATTGCGATTCCTGGTTCTCTGGATGTGATAAAATTGACGTTCAATTTCTCTTCTCCGGTTGATGGTTGGGCACAGAAAAAAGCTGATGCAGCCGCCGGCGATTACACTTATAGATTGAACACTACTGATTATTCCTTTAATCTGACAAAGAATGGTGATGGTATTTACCAGAATTCTGGATCATATCTTATGATTAATTCAAATAATGCGCTTGGTCTCCCGGTTCTTTCTGGTTATCGCCTTTCCAAAGTCGTTCTCCACAACTCAGCTACCTGTTCAACATCTGCAAAGGTTGCTGTCGTATCTAATACTGCAACAAAACCATACGTTGATGATTCAAAGAGTGAGTTTACACTTAGTGCCACAGATTCGGATTACGAATTCAATCTCACATCGTCATATATAGACAAACGTTACTATCTATTCACAGTTGAAAAGAATACCCAGGTGTCTTCTATTATTTTGACCTATGAAGAGTCCAGTAGGGTATATACGCCTTCAACTCTTACTTCGCCTAGCATCACTTGCACTGCCTCTACGTCGTCTTCACTTACATTTAGCTGGGGTGCAGTTGCAAATGCAACTGGTTATAAGGTCAGCACAGATAATGGAGTTAGCTATGGCGAAGGACAACTTTCAACATCGTTCACTTGGGAAGGCATTACTCCTTTCACTGAGAAGACTATTTATGTCAAAGCTATTGGTGATGGAGCAGACTATACCGATTCTTCTGCAGGTACTCAAACTGGTAAAACTAAACTGACGGTACCGACAAGCATTACTTGGACAGAGGGAACCAAGACGCTTTCATGGACAGATGCAAATTCTGGTGCTGGCACTTATAATACAGTATATAAATATGTTTATACGCTTGATGATGGAGTGACGTCTTCTGACGCAACATCTTCTACAAGTGCTTCACTCTCAATAACTTCCACGAGCGATGTTAAAGTTAAAGCTATATGTCTTACCGATGCTTCGTTGAGTTCTGATTGGACAGATGCCACTACATGTACTATTTCAGGCGGAAAAACAAATAAAACTCTTTTCCACGAGTCTTTTGGTAACAATAGTGGAAGCGCCAGAGAATGGAATGACTCATATTCTGTTAAGACCGGTATAAGTGCAGTTTACTCAGGAATAACTGGGTATACAGTTGACAATGCCAAGCAAGGAAAGAATACAACTGGCTCGACAGCATCGGGTTTGAATCAGTCGTCTTCAGGGACTGATGCATTTATTATCATTGGACCTCTGGCTGTTTCTAGTGCCGAGAATATGGTGCTGTCTTATCAGTGGAAGGCTGCTTCTATTAAAGGAACGTTCTCGACGAGTTTATACTATAAGACTAGTGCTGGAGGTGATTTTACTGAGGTCTCTGGGACTGGTGAAGGAGCGACCACATTTGTAGAGCGTCGTTATTCGCTTCCTGTGGCAGCGCAAGTAAATACTTTGTATTTGAAGATTGTTTGGAACACTTCTAACACCCAGGCTATTATCGATGAGGTAAACCTCCAGGGTGACTATTGATTTTTTTCGCTGTTTCCTTCTTGTAATATTGTTTTCTCAGAATACATGATGAGCGAGTTCTAAGGTTTAGAACTCGCTCATTGTAAGCATCTTTTAGATTTGCACCGTGATTCCGATATGGGGTGTAAGCATCCGACGAAGTACGTCCAATAAAGTACAGTAACGGCTACTATCCCGAAGTGATGGGTTAGTAGCCGTTACTTATTGTTAGTGATGCTTTACTAACGGTTAGTAACCGTCCAGAGACCTGGCAGTATACATACCCGGTATGTACACAAAAACGGCCCCTTTAGCCTTTTGTAGGTGTACATACATCAGCCAATATGGCGTTCTGCGCCTTTTTCGCGGAGGTATGAACACGAAACCTGCCATATAGGCCAGTTCGCCTGTACATATCGAATATGGGGGGGGCTTTACGCGGGAAGTTTTGTTTTATTCCAGAATACCACTACCTTTGAAAGTTGAATAACGAATCCGATAACATAATAAACGTCATCGCCTTATGAAAAGCAAATTACTGTTAGTCCTCGCTTCGCTGGTACTCCTTCTCCTTGTATTTTCCTGTGTGGGCAGCCTGCCGAAACGCTTCGAGAGTTTCGTTAACCAGGTGGAGAAAAATGCCGACAACTATTCGGAGGAGGATTGGAACCGCGCCAGCGAAAAGTTTGAGAAACTGATGGAGGCCTATGAGAAACAGCATGACCGCCTCTCAAAGGAAGATCGCAAGAGCATAGACAACAGCATAGGACGCTATCGCGGACTGGTCCTCAAATCCGGTATCAAATCGGCCATAGACGAGTTCAACGATGCTTTTGGAGAATTAGAGTCCTTTTTGAAGGGCCTCTCTTCCGGACTGGAATCCCTGATAGAATCCCTGACGGAGTAGCCATCTTTACAGAATCAGGCAGATGAAAGCTCTTGTATTAGGCGCCACGGGAGCTGTGGGAAAAGACCTCGTGGAGCAGTTGCTCAAGGCTGATGCCTTTGAGCGCGTTGATGTATTTGTACGTCGTGAGGTGAAAGTTACATCGGCCAAATTGGTTTCGCATATTGTTGATTTCCAGCATCCCGAGACTTGGGCCGGGCTTCTGACGGGCGATGTCCTCTTTTCCTGCCTGGGCACCACAATCAAGGCTGCAGGCAGTCAGGAGGCTCAGTGGAAGGTGGACTACACCTATCAGCTCGAGGCCGCCAAGGCCGCCAGGGCAAACGGCGTTAAGAAGCTGGTTCTTGTTTCTTCTGTAGGGGCCGATGCAAAATCCAAAATCTTCTACTCCAGGATGAAAGGACAGCTGGACGAGGATGTG
>JAEEII010000029.1 GCA_016281295.1 Bacteroidales bacterium | reverse complement strand
GGCGATAGTGTCGAGGACCAAAGAGGACTTTCCTGAGCCAGAGACACCCGTCACCACAGTGATTTGTCTTTTGGGAATCTTGAGGTTAAGGTTTTTAAGGTTGTTCTCAGAGGCTCCTTTGATGAGGATGAAGTCGTTCTCCTGAGGCATGAATAGCTTGATTTTGGGTTATCTCCTGCTAGTACCCAAACTGATATAATAAATCAGCGTGGCTAACGAGGACAGTGCTGCAACCACGTAGGTGCTGGCGGCCCAAGTGAGGGCTTCCTTGGCTTGTGAGAGTTCCGTCTCGCTTAACGAGTTCGATGATTTCAGCCAGGCCAACGCGCGTCGTGAGGCGTTGAACTCCACGGGAAGGGTCACCAAGCTGAAAAGCAACACCATGGCAAACATGGCGATGCCAATCCAGAACAAGGCGGGGAATGTGTTGATGACCAAGATGCCGAGGATGATCACAATCATGGACAGTTTCGACGAGATGTTGACCGCTGGCACCAGAGCACTACGCAGCCTCAACGGTCCGTAGGCTTCCTTGTGTTGTACCGCGTGGCCGCATTCGTGCGCGGCGACGGCGGCGGCTGAGACGCTGTTCATCTTGTAAACGTCGCTGCTGAGGTTCACCGTCTTCTTTGTCGGATCATAATGGTCCGTGAGTTGTCCTTGAATGCAGGTGACGTTGACATCATAAATGCCGTTGTCATTCAACATCTTCTGTGCGATCTGCGCCCCAGTGAGTCCGCCAGGGGAAAGGACTTTTGAATACTTTGCGAAAACTCTTTTGAGTCGGAACTGCACGAGCATGCCGATGAGTCCGACGGCGATCACGAGGATCCAACCTCCCATTGATGTCATAATAGTGCGTTTTTATAGTTTTGTGCAAAGATACACATTTTATGTTTAGTTGGAGGTGAGGATTTATTTTTCTAACGTGGTAAGGTCTAAGGAAGTTTTAATCTTTAATTAACATCACATCATTCGGGCCGCAGGGCATGGAAATGATATTGTTTTCAAAGTTCATGGTAGGTGATGACACCTTGTATTTGGTATTTTGTAGTGGGGAAGGAATAACAATTTCAAAGAACCCCTTTGCATCAGTCATCCCCCTTGCTAACTCTATGGAGTCAGAAATAATGATTTCACAATGAGGAACAAACGATTCTTGTTCGCGATTCCATAGTTTGAAATGAATATGTCCGTATATTTCAGGATTTCTTTTGATATTGAGCGATATCTTCTTGGCAAGTGGCATGATAGTGTCTATGTCGAAATAGTCTCTGAATGAGACTTTGATGCCTACATCTTTACCAAACCGATGGCGAGGGATTCTTTTAAAACAGGCTTTCCCGTTCTCTAAGCTGATGGTGTCAGTTAAGACTTCGTTGTCAAGGTATAAGGTGACTACCCCGTCATTAGAAGGTAACTTCCTGTTTTTGCAGAGGTCATCCACTTTTATTTCAGCTGTTACTGGAATAAATTGCCTAATGGTATAAGTCCAGATAGCAATCATTGCTATACTTCCCAATGTCCAAACCGCGATTTTTCGCATCAACATCCGTTTGTGCCTTTGCCAGATGGCATCGAACTCCACGCCGAGCAATTTGGAGATGAGTTGAACGTATGCGCGTTCACGGTTGAGCCAAGGCCAGCGGTAGATCTTCTCGTGGATGTTGGCACCGAGGATTTCGGGTAGCCCGAGGTGCTCGATGACGGGATTGAAACATTCTGTGTCGGGGTTGCCGCTATGGGGTGTTCCGTCCACGATGAAGAAATGGATGTTTTTCGCGCGTCCGAGGCTGTTGAAATACTCGATTTCTTTGCCTACCCATTCCGACTTGGCCGAGTTGGGCGAACAAATGACGATTAGGTTTTTTGAAGACCTCAGCCGTTCCTGTAATTCCTCGGTAAGTCCACCTGGTTGAATGTCAGTAGGGGCGAAGAACACGGGGTTGATGGGCTTGCGTTCCCAGTTGTGTTCGCTGCATAGCGTGGAAGGCATTCGGTAATGTTCCAGTTTTTTTTGAAGCTTCTTGCCCCAAGCAGTGTCTTTGGAGTTATAGCTTATAAAAGCAAAGTATTTATAATTATCATTCATAAATATAGATAACTATTCTTTTTCTGATGGTTTTAGAATGGAAAGTATTTGTAATGAAAGCTCATAAAGGGCTTGGACATCGGGATCGTATTGGATGGCTTCCTGTGACAATTCAACTGCTGCCTCCAACAATGGAATGGCTTGCTCGTCGTCGTCCCGATAGAAGTTGATGGTTCCTAATTTGAACAAAAGATTCACGAGGGCAGGCTCATAGAATTCGGGGTCAGTGGCCCTCCATTTATCAAAGATTTCCAAGGCTTCCCATGAGAGTGCTTCACACTCATCGTAACGTTCTTCATCCCAGTATTGTAGGGAAAGTTGGTAAAGGGTCAAAGCCATCTTTTTTTCATGGCCTTTTGGATTGCTGCTGGTTAGCCGCCGAAGGATATCGATGGCTTCTATGAATAGTTCTTCACTCTCCTTGTTTCGCTCTTCCACTGCCAGCTTGGAGGCAAGGCTGGCCAGTGTGTTGGCGAGATCTCTTTCATATTCATCGGGGTAATCTTGCGCTAACCGTCTTCGTATTTCAATGGCTTCACGGTACATCTTCTCGCCTTCGTCTGGCCTATCGGTGTTATAATAGAGTGAACCAGAATTCATCAGTGTTCCAGCTAACAGAGGTTCGTAGAGTTGAGGGTACTCCTCTGTCCATTCCCGACTGATTGTCAAAGCCTCTTGTAGTAATTCCTCGCAGTCATTGAACTTTTTCGTGATGCGGTACAGATTGGCGAGGTTGTTTAGTGACAAGACAACATTATAGTTATACCAACTCGGATATTCTTGTGCCAGTTTCCAGCTTATAGCGAGTGATTGAAGGTGCATTGTCTCACATTCTTCATAACGCTGTGTATTTAAGTAAATGAGAGCGAGATTGTTAAGATAAATGGTGTAATCATGTCCGTAGGTGTCTGGATCCTCTTCCGCCAAGGGCTTGATGACAGAGATGGCTTTTTGGTAATAACGTTCAGCTTCCTCTAAGTCGTTCTGTGAGTAACAGAATTGGGCATATTCGTATAGGTTATCGTGATGTTCTGTCTCGTTGGCGATTCCTTTCAGGAGTTGGCCGGCTTTTCCCCATTCGTTTTGCAACTTGTAAGCAGCTATTTGGGTATTCAGGCATTGAAGGATTCTTTCTTGTTCTTCTTCGGTTTGGGCTATGCTTTGTGTTATTTTTTCTTTCAGTTTTCCCCCTTGTTTCAAGGCGCGGTTGGTCTCTTTCAGTTTTTCAAGATAGTTGCCTTGTTCATATAGGCTCATGGCTTCATCCACGCGACCTTGGCTGAGGAGTTCTGAGGCTTGTTGCGCGGTGGTGTCGATGACGCTTTGGTCGATGCGTGCGAAGAAGTCGGCATATTCATCGATATGCTGACGCAGGTCCTCCAGTTCTTCGTAGGCTTCGTCAAGTGCGGTTTCATATCTGTCGCGGTCAATTCGGCTGGATTCTAACAGCTGTTCCAGCTCCGCTTTCTGCCGGTTGTATTTCTCTTCAGCTTGTCTTCTGCCGATGTTGATCAGTTG
>JAEEII010000281.1 GCA_016281295.1 Bacteroidales bacterium | reverse complement strand
TTTATTTTTTTTCTTTTTCGGCTTCTTTGAGGGTCTTTTTGGTCTGATTTTTTGTTTCGCTCGCTCCGATAGCCCGCTATCGTCGTTCGCTCAACAGAAAAATCATCCTCAAAAATCCCTCTCAAATAAGCTCGAAAAAAAATCAAAACAGCTTCTAAGCCATAAGAGCGGCGAGGGCGATGGAATAGAGTTTGGTCTTGGAGGTGTCGCCGCGTGAGCTAAGGACACAAGGTACCCTGGCGCCCATGAGCATGGCACCGACTTCGCTCTTGTCGAACTTGGTGCAGCACTTGTAGAACACGTTGGAGCTCTCGAGGTTGGGGAACACGAGGCAGTCGGCATCGCCAGCCACAGGGCTCTTCATGCCCTTGATGGCAGCGGTCTCAGCGTCGGTAGCGAGGTCGAGGGAGATGGGGCCTTCCACGACACAACCCTTGATCTGGCCGCGTTCATTCATCTTGGCAATGATGGCAGCATCAACACAAGCAGGGATGCCCGCGCTCATCTGTTCCGTGGCAGTGATCATGGCCACCTTGGGGCAGCTGACACCGAGTTTCTTTGCCACGTCAGTGACATACTTGAGCAAAGTCTGCTTTTGTTTCAAGTCGGGCAACGGGATGATGGCACAGTCGGAGGCCACCATCAATTTGTGATAGTTAGGATTCTCAATGACGGCAACGTGAGCCAGCGTGACGTTGGGCGGGCAGAGACCACGTTCTTTGTTGAGGATGGCGCGCATGTACTTGTCGGTGGGCAACAGACCTTTCATGAGGATGTCGGCCTCGCCCGCATTGATGAGGTCGCAGGCCATGGCGGCAGCCTTCACATCCACAGGCTCATGGATGACTTTGAAGCTGTTGATGTCGATGTTTTCGGCTTTGCACACCTCCGCGATGACCTCTTGGTCACCAATGAGGGTGGCGTCAATAAGACCTTCTTTCACGGCAGCATTCACTGCACAGATGGTGTGGTCGTCGTTGGCGTAAGCGGCCACAAGACGTTTCTTGGGTTTGCTGCGCAAAACCTCGAACATTTGCTCTAATTTTCTGATTTCCATTATATTATAATTTAGGATTATGATTTTTGAATGAAGTGACTCATCGAGTCGTATGCAAAGATAGACATTTTAGTGATAGCTTCGCTGAAAACCTTCAAAAAACTACAATTTTATGTATTCAGCTTTCAGCAGAGGTTCATGATGCTCGGCAGGGACACATGATTTCACCGCGTTGACAACAATGTTCATCATCTTTTCATGGATATAGTCCTTGCGCATGACCAAACTGATGATTCTTTGTGGCACGGGATTGACGATTGGACACAGGTGGCTTCTTATATCTTCCGTGAGAAAACGGATATGAGTCTCCGGCACAATAGTGACACCGCCGTTTTCGTTGGCAACTTGTATCAAGATGCCGACGCGCCCCCCTTCATACATCTCCTCGTATGTGTAACGCGCATCCGTGGTGATGGTGTTTTTCTCGAGCAAACGGACACCGTCACGCATCACCCACAAAGGATAGTTACGCAGCTCAGATCGCTGGATGGAACCCGTGAACGAGCCGGACTCGCCAGCGGTGACAAATGCAAAAAAACGCTCATGAAACAAGGGAAGCTCAAGAAATTCCTTGTCGTTAACGGGACCCGTGACAAGCCCCATGTCGATTTCAGCCTTCCTCAAATGGTCAAAGATGGAAGCAGACCCCATTTCTTGGGCTTGCATCTTGACTTCGGGATAGAAATCTTTCAAATATTTGAACATCCCGGGCATCAAGACAGGCGCCACTGTGGAGATCATGCCAACATGCAAAGAACCTGAAGACAGCATCTTCTCCGAACGAGTAAGCTCCACCAACTGTTTTGCATGGTACAGGACTATCTTAGCCTTGTCGATGACTTTTCTCCCGATTTCAGTGACTTCCACAGGATGCGTGTCACGGTTAAACAAAGTGATGTCAAGCTCCTCCTCAACTTTATGAATCATCAAACTAAGCGTGGATTGGGTCACGCCAAGCACCTCGGCAGCCTTGACAAAATAACGGTATTCGTCCACTGCCACAATGTATTCCAACTGTTGTAATGTCATTGATTATTGATTTTTATCAATACAAAGATAGATAATATTGTATTGAACAATAAAAAAAGCCTAAATATTTTTGCGACTTCAACAAAAAAGCATGAGAACACTGACTATCACGATACGATTTATTGGTTTTTCCTTAATAGCCCTATTTATACTCATTCTCATTTCAGCGGTAGTGTCGTTTTTCAATCACTGTGACGATGGTTTTTATCCATTGGTCATCTCTGGGGGCCTCACATTGGCCTGTGGGCTTGTCTGTCTGTTAACCACGAAGCCGACGCGGAAGATCAGCATCACCAATGGGTATTTCATTGTCACAGGATGCTGGGTGGCGTCATGCTTGTTTGGGGCGTTGCCGTTTATGTTATATGGTCATGAGTTCGGGGTGGTGAATGCCTGGTTTGAGAGCGTGTCGGGGTTCACAACCACGGGAGCCTCTATCTTGAACGATATCGAGGCGGTGCCACAAGGCATATTGTTTTGGAGGATTGCCACTTCATGGATTGGTGGTGTCGGGGTGGTCTCGTTGATATCCATTGTGATTACAGCGAACGATGACCATCGTTCCATCATGGCAGGCATGGAGTTATCGACGATTGCCAAGGAATTTTATCAGGGACGCAGAAAGCAGTTCATTTACAGGATTTTGACGGTCTATGTGGCTTTGACCTTGATTTCGTTTTTCTCCCTGCATGTTGCCGGCATGAGCTGGTTTGACGCGGCCACACATGCCATGTCGGCGTGTAGTACCTGTGGCTTCAGCACCAAAAACAACAGTGTGGCTTTTTTTGACAGCCCAGTCATCGAGGCCATCTTGATTGTCTCTATGTTATTGGCTGCCATTAACTTCAGCCTGTTGTTTTCCACGTTTTGGCCTAATGGCAGCAATCGACGCAACATCTTCAACACCAGCCTTGTAAGGTTTTTTATAGCGGCCTTGTTCTTGGGTGCAATGATACTCAGCATCGACTTGGTGAACACGGACACCGTTGATTCCTGGGGTGAGGCTTTCCGGGTGTCGGCTTTTCAGCTAAGCTCCATTGCTACGACCACGGGATTCGCCACGTCCGACACCAACCTGTGGCCTCCGTTATGCAAAGGCATCCTCATCATTGGCTCGTTGGTATGCGGCTGTTCCGGCTCCACCTCGGGTGGCATCAAGATTGACCGTGTCTGGCAAGCCATGAAAGGCTGCAAGGAGATGTTTCGTTCGCTTAACGATCCTAACAAATATGATTATATCAGAATCGCGGGACACACAAAAAAGGAAGACGATATCAGCACTGTCATGACCTTCATCATGTTTTACCTGCTGATAGCTGGCCTTGGGGCGGTGGTTTACATGTTTTCCGGCATGGATTTCCAAACAGGACTCTCTGCTTCTGTCGCTTGTATCGGCAATGTGGGGCCAGGTTTCGGCGAGGTAGGATCCATGGGCAACTATGCGGGGTTGTCATGGATTTTGAAGTTATTCAGCACACTGCTGATGTTGTTGGGCAGACTGGAGATCTATCCTATTTTAATCGTCCTCGGCACGATGATTCATAGAAGTTATCCCAAAGGAATGCGTTTCAAGGCTTTATAGAAGGCGCCGGTAGGCTGGAGAAAGCTCTGGAAATAGACAATCTCCTTGACATCGGCATGGAGGTAAGACTTCTGTTCAATACCTTGATAAATTTGCTGGAAGAAAGGCTTGTCGATGAGCTGTTTGATACGGCACACGGTGAGGTGAGGCACAAAGTTCTGCCGGTCGCGGAGATAGCCGAGGTCATCAAAGGCATCGAGGACATCCTCTTCCAGGTCATAGAGTGCCTTAGGTTCGTTGCTCATGCCCATCCACAGTACCCTTGGTGAGTGGTTACTTCCGAAGATGCCCGTTCGGTTGAAGTCCATGGTGAAAGGCTGATGCCTTTGGGCCACCTGTTGGCAAGCTTCAATGATTTTGTGGATATCTTGGTCGGGTGTGTCGCCTACAAATTTCAAGGTGAGGTGAATCTGGTCAGTCTTGCACCAGTTGATATTACGGCGTTCATGCTCCAGATTTTTTTGGAGACGTTGCACGAGAGCGGGATAATCCGCCCCGACAGCGATAGGGATAGCTAAAAAGGTTCGTTTCATTTTTTATAATATTTTTTTCAACCAAATACGGAGAACGGGGTCGCCGATAATAATACCATTTTCGGTAATCTCAACCAACTCCTTATCTATAAGCTTTTTTTTCAGCCGAGTGATATTTGAAGGCACGCCTAAATCAAAAGTATCGCGAACAGCTTTCTCTCCGAAACCACGGCTCACACCCGACAATACCGCCCTAAGGAAATTCATCTGATAGGTAGTCAGTGAGTTTAATTGTTCGATAAAGATGCCTGAATTTTGATTCACTAAATCCTCCATTGCCTGATCAAGAATCGCATCAGTAACCGTTTTCTTTGTCAGCACCAAGGTGCTGTAAGCCAGCTGTTGTACGTAAGATGACTGATATTCCACATTTTCACACAAGCGACGGATAAGCTCGTCTGAGATATGTTTCTTTTGGCTTTCAAACCGACTGGAGATATAGACCGTCCAATACTTTAAGGGGATGGGCTTCAGATACAGCAACTCACCGAATTTATAAAAAGGATAGCTCTTCTTTTGGAACAAGTTGGTCATCATGTGCATCTTACTACCATATAGACAATAAGACACGTTTTTCTGATGTTGCCATGCCGTACGCATTCGTTTTTGGACACTCAACGAATCCGGGAATTCTCCCACTTGTTGAAATTCATCAATACACAGAATGATATGGCATCCTTTTTTTTGAGCGATTTTCTCAGGAAGCTCCAACACTTCTTCAGGAGTATGAGTCTTAGGCGTGATTCCCAAAGAAATAGAATAATCAGAAACGGGATCAGGCGATAGGGAGATTTTTGGGGCCAGCCGTTCAACAAAACCTTTAGTCAAATCTTTCCACTCCTCTATTTTAGAAGCGGTTTGTTTTAACACAGCCGCTGAAACCGTGTTATAGAAATCGTATTCATTACGGCAGGAAAACACATCCGTTTTCACCACGATTAGTTTCTTTGAGGCAACAGCTGCCGCCACCTTGTTCACCAATGAGGTTTTGCCCCATCTGCGAGGTGATATTAAAATGGTATTGACTCCGTATTTGAAGTTAGTAGAAAGACGCTGTATTTCATCCTCTCTACCTATAAAATGGTTGTCATCTACTGGCACGCCGAAAATAAATGGTTTGTCCATAACCAGAAATTTTTCGGCAAAGATAACACAATATTTGGTATTTCACAAGCTTGTGATTCACAAAGTTGTGAAACACAAGTTTGTGAATAACTTAATTTGTTGATTTATAATGAACTAATAATCTCTTCAAAACTCCTGTCATCTTGTAAGCCATTCATCTTTTCTTGCTTAATGCGAGATTTGCGGCGGGCGTAGGAGGCGGTTTGTATGTTCATCAGAATGGAGATGACTTGGTTGCTGAAACCTTGACGAGTGAGAGCGCAGATTTGCAAATCGTTCTTATTCAAAGTAGGGTATTGTTCCAGCAATTTCTTGGTAAAACCACCATAGACCATGTCGATAAGCTCTATGTAATTGTCCCATTCATCTTCTATAATGTTGAAGTCAAGGGTATTTGCCGTGATTTGTTCACTGAGAGCCAGGGCTGTGACATAAACTTTGTTTTTTTTCAGCTTCATTTCCATTTGGTTCCTGTTCTCTTCTGTTTTCAACTTGGCACTCAAGGTCTTTTGGCGGAATACCATTAAAACGGTCACCAAAAAGACCACCAACAGGGCAAGGATAAGATAAAGGGTTATGGTTTTCAGTTTTTGTTCCGCTTCGAGGTTGTTTTTCTGCATTTGGAGATCGTATTCCGCCTTGATGCGTTGCACTTGTTCGCTGCGGTGTTCGCGGTCGGCCAGCATCATGTTTTCGGTGAAAAGCTCGTGACATTCGAGGGCTTTTGGGTAGTCGCCGGCAAACTGGTAGAGGTAATAAAGGCTCTGGTAGGCCGACATCCGGACGCCTGCTTTATCGCTGTGGGTGGCCTCGTTGAGGTGGGTGATGGCAAGGCTGTCGTGCGACAGATAGTAATTTGCCAGGCCTAAGGTCAGATGGCAAGCGTCGGCATCGGCGCCTTCGGCCAACGCCTGACTGACGTGCTCTATCACCTGCCCATAGTCTTCCTTTGCCATCAGCACGTCGAGGCTCAAGTCCAAAAGCAGTTCACCTTCCATCGTTGTGTCGCTCAGTGTTTTGGCGAGTTGCAAGGCTTCCCAATAGTGCTGTTGTGCCGCATTGATGTCGCCCATTGAGGCTGTAGTGCGACCACAGTTGCGCAAGGCGTTCATCAACAAGGTGTCATTACCCAAATCGCGAAACAGTTGAGCTGCATCGACATGGAGGGGCAGGGCTTCGTCGAACAGCTCGTGTTTCCAGTAGGCGAAGCCGAGGTTGTCTTCGATAAGACCTTTCAGGCGTTGTACCTCGGGATTGGATAGGTCACAGCGGTCGATGGCGAGCAGGGCATGGCTTAGGCTTTGTGCGGCAGCCTCCGTCTGCTTGTCGGCGTTGTGCTGGCGCCCTTGTTCAAGGCAAGCCTGAGCCTCTCGTAAATAACTTGTCTTGTTATGGCAGGCCGTGAGGATTGCCAACGACAAAAACAAGCAAATGATTATGTTTTTTGTTTTCATTGTTTCACGAATTTCTGAGTCGTTTCGCCCACGCTGATGAAATACATGCCGACGGGCAGGTTGGCAATGTCAATCTGTTGGGTTTCAGCCGAAATGCGACCTTGCAGCAAGGTTTGTCCCATGAGGTTGGTGATGCGATAGGCGGTTTGGTCTGGTAGAGACGCAAAATTTTGCGTCTCTACAAACAAAACGCCATCGGTGGGGTTAGGATAAATTGTTAAGGTCTCTGAGCCTGTCGAAGGACTGTCCTCATTAATACCATCATGCAATTCAGCATAGATGGCATCGCAGTCCTCGTCGCCATTGTGAAAGAGCAGGGCGTTGCCCACCCAATAGCATCTAAGGCCTTCCATTCGATAGCCTTTGCCTCGGTTCATCAGCTTTTCGGGGAAGAAACTGGTCATGTGGCCGTAGCCAACCACGATGTCGCCGCTAAAGAGGTCTCCTGCATCGCTGATGTGCAGCATCTTGCGGGTGTCGCCGTCGTATTCAAAAACACTCACGCTGTCGACATGCA
>JAEEII010000280.1 GCA_016281295.1 Bacteroidales bacterium | reverse complement strand
GGCACCGCACGCGATGGCCTGAGCTTCACCGAGTTCACCTACCAGCTCCTGCAAGGCTACGACTTCCTCTACCTCTACCAGCACAAGAACTGCAAGCTGCAGCTGGGCGGCAACGACCAATGGGGTAACATCACCACGGGCACGGAGCTCATCCGCCGCACCTTGGGCTTCGAAAATGAGGCCTTCGCCCTCACCTGCCCGCTCATCACCAAGGCCGACGGCAAGAAGTTCGGCAAGACCGAGAGCGGCAACATCTGGCTCGACCCGAAACGCACCACGCCTTACAAGTTCTATCAGTTCTGGCTCAACGTCAGCGACGAGGACGCCGAGAAATACATCAAAATCTTCACCTCGCTGGAGAAAGAGGTCATCGATGCTCTTATCGAAGAGCATAAGCAAGACCCGGGTCGCCGTGTGCTGCAAAAACGTCTCGCCGAAGAAGTCACTGTGATGGTTCACTCGCAGGAAGCCCTCGACGCCGCTATCGAAGCCTCCAACATCCTCTTCGGCAAAGCTACCAAGGATGCTTTGGTGAAACTCGACGAACAGACCTTCCTCGACGTGTTCGACGGTGTGCCTCAAGAGCATGTCGCTTTAGAAGACCTTAAAGCAGGCATTCCGATTGTCGACTTCATGGCAGTCAACACCCAGATCTTCCCTTCCAAGGGTGAGGCTCGTAAGATGACCCAAGCCAACGGCGTGAGTGTCAATAAGGACAAGGTCACTCTCGACAAGATGATGACTCCCGAAGACCTCATCGACGGTAAATATATCCTTGTTCAGAAAGGCAAGAAGAACTACTATTTGGTGGTGGTGGAATAAGTGCGTTTCAACGGCATTTTTCCCCATTTCGTCTATTTGTTTTTGTGAGAGGAATTCCGGATTGCGTACCTTTGCGTCATGATCAAGCGTAAAAGCAAATCGGAATTCCTTTCTTTAAAGGGCATTCTCCTGCTCTCTTTGGGCATCAGCGTGGGTTTTCATCTCCTCTTCACGCTCTCCGCTTTTTTTGGCAACACCTTATTCTTCCCCGAGGTGAAACAGGACCCGCAGCGTCATTTCCATCTCTGGAGGATTGTGTTGTTCACGGTGTGCAATTTCGTGATGGTCTTCCTGCTTTTCCTTTATAATCGCAAGATGTACCGAGTCGATTTCAGGAAAAAAGGAATGCGTGGCTTTTTCATCATCTTTGGGTCTTTGTTGATCACGGCTGCGCTGAGCATTTTTTTCACCTTTATTCCTGAGCTTGTGGCCCCTCGGGAGCATCATCCGGGCTTCATGTCACGCATCATCCGCGATGCCTTGATTCGCGACTTCTCCTTCATGGTGGTGGTGGAACTGGTGACCAAGTTGCTGCGTACCTTGTACGAGCGAAATAACATCAGGGTGGAAAATGAGGCACTTAGAGCTGAAAACATCACCACCCATTACGAGGCCTTGAAGAGTCAGATGGATCCGCATTTTATGTTCAACTCCTTGAATACCTTACAGTTGCTCATCGATACCGATACCGCTAAAGCTCACGACTATGTGCAGGAGCTCTCGCAAGTGCTTAGGGCTACGTTGCAGAACAAAGAGGTCGTCACCTTGGAACAGGAGCTTCAAGGGGTGCAGGCTTATTGCAATTTGATGCAGATCCGCTATGGCGAAAACCTGAAGTTTGATATTCAGATTGAACAAAAGTATTTTCCCTACATGGTGCTTCCGCTTTCCGTACAGGGCTTGGTGGAAAACGCTGTCAAGCATAATGTAATCAGCGCCAAGCAGCCTTTAAAGGTGAATATCCACACCGTTGAAACGGGTTTTTTGAAAGTAACCAACCCCATTCAACCCAAGATTATGGATGAAGCGGGCAACGGCATCGGTTTGCAGAACTTGATGGAACGTTACCGTCTGAAATGGAATGCGGAGGTTGGGATTATGAACGACGGACAGTGTTTTGAAGTAACTTTGCCATTGATTGACCCCAAAGAATAAAATGTCATGAAAGCTCTTATCATCGAAGACGAAAGTATAGCGGCGCAGGCTCTTGAGTCGCTCATCAAGGAAACCGATCCGGAAGTGGAAATCCTCGCGGTGATTCAAACCATTGAGGACAGTGTGGCGTGGTTTGAAGAAAACGCCATGCCCGACTTGGTGTTCATGGACATCCATCTCGCTGACGGCTCTTCGTTCGCCATCTTTGATAAAGTTGATATCACCTGCCCGATCATCTTTACCACCGCCTACGATGAATACGCCTTGAAGGCTTTTGAAGTCAACAGCATCGATTATCTGTTAAAACCCATCAACAAAGGAGATTTGGAACGGGCTTTGAACAAGTATAAAAGTTTCGCAGATCATGCGCCGAAGAGTGCTTTGGATGGACTGCTTGAGCAGATGGGAGGGTTGAAAAAGAAATATAAGACCTGTTTCCTGATTCCAGAGCGTGACAAACTGATCCCTTTGGCTACCAGTAACATCGCGTATGTGTTTATTGACACTAAGACGGTAAAGGCTATTTCTTTGGATGGGCATACTTATTATCTGAACCAAACCCTTGATGAAATCATGGCTCAGCTTGACCCCGAGGTCTTTTTCCGTGCCAACCGCCAGTTCATCATCTCGCGACACGCTGTCAAAGACCTCTCGGTATGGTTCGGCAACAAGCTGGCTGTCAACCTTACCGTTCCCGTTCCCGAGAAGATTATCGTCAGCAAGGCGAGGGTAGGGGAATTCAAAACTTGGTTTGCTGAGTGATTTTTGTTGAGTTGTTGAACTGTTGAGTTGTTGATTTGTTTATCTTTGTTTGCGAATTCAATTACAACTCAACAACTCAAAATATGAAAATCGTATTCCTTGAACCCCTTGGTCTGAAGACCAATGTTATAGAAGAGGCCTGTGCCGATTTGAAGAGGCAAGGCCATGAAGTGGTCATCTATCCTGACCGTAACGAGAATCTCGAAGAGCTGATCCGCCGCGCCCATGATGCGGAGGTGGTCATCGAGAGCAACATCCCCTTGCGAAAAGACTTTTTGGATGCCTGCCCGAAGCTGAAGATGCTCTCCATCGCCTTTACTGGACTTGATCATATCGACATGGAAGAATGCCAACGACGTGGCATCGTCGTGAAGAATGCCGCGGGTTATTCCACTGAGGCGGTCGCGGAGCTTGCTATTGCCATGATGATTGATGTGTATCGCAAGGTGTTGGAGAACGACCGTATCACTCATGAATGCCAACGTAAGGGCATCATGCCGGGTCGTGAGATTGGTGGCAAGACCGTGGGTGTCATCGGCATGGGCAACATCGGTCAGCGGGTGGCTAAACTTCTCAATGCCTTTGGCTGCAAGGTGTTGGCTTGGAATCGCACGCCAAAGACGGTAGAAGGAGTGACCTTTGTGGATAAAGAGACGCTGCTGCGAGAATCCGATATCGTCACCTTGCATATCGCTTTGAACAACGAGACCCGCGACTTCATCACCGAGCGGGAGCTGATGCTGATGAAGCCTTCGGCTATCCTTATTAATACAGCGCGAGGACCTGTCGTGAACGAACAAGCCCTCGCTGTTGCTTTGAAGTCGGGGATTATTGCTGGTGCCGCCACCGATGTGTATGGTACCGAGCCGCCTTTGAAAAAGGACAACCCCTTGTTTGATGCGCCCAACCTGGTGATGTTACCTCACATCGGCTTTGCCACTGAGGAAGCCTTTGTCCTTCGGTTGGGCATCGTCATTAAGAATTTAGAATTTTGAATTGAGAATTTAGAGAGTCCACGATTCGTCTCCCTCTAAATTCTCAATTCTAAATTCTCAATTTCCTTGGTAAGTGTTGCCATTCAGGGTTTGGATGAACTGGATGGCAGCATTTTTCACGCTTTGGAAGTCGTTGTTGAGTGAGCTGGAGCAGTCGAGGACCAGCATGACGATGGCGCTTCTGAACTCTTCAATCTTGTCGGTGTTGCCAGAGGGTGAGAACTCGCTGTTGATTTGCCAGGTCTCGGTGCTCGGGATCCATCTCCATTGTTTGGTGAAGGTAGTCTGAACCTCTTGGCCTTCAGTGGTGTAGAGGTTGTTGAAGGTGAAGTTGTCGAACATGCCTTCAGAGGTAGCATAGACGGCTAACTCATTGTCGCATTGGAGTCCCACATAGTTGATTTCATAGAGGATGCCCTGGTTGTTCTCCACCGTGTACATAGCCTCGATGTATTGTTGGGAATCCTCGGCTTTCTCGACATTGTCGAAGGTGAAGCGAATCATGGTGCCTGGGTTCGGGGCAGGGGTCTTCAGCGTGACGTTGTACTGGTAGCTTTGGCTGTACAGGTTTTGAGCGATTTGGGAGAAGATGTTGCCAACCTCGCTCATGTTACCCACTTCGTAAACGTTGTCGTTGTCGCTGGAGAGCTTGATCAGGTTTTGTTGGAATTCGGCCACATCGGTGACATCAGAGCCTCTCACGCCGATGGTATAGGCTGAGATGGGCACTTGCTGTTCGCCGACCTTGAGGGTGTGAATTCTGTTGTGCACCGCTTCAAGGTAAGCTTCTTCACTGGAGTAGTTGTCGTTCAAACGGTATGAGCCGAGGTCCAGACCGTCGGTGAAAGTCACTACAGAGACGTTGATCAGGTCTTGTGGTGGGGTGACGGCTTCGATTTTGTCGAGGGCGGTGTTCACGGCATGGTAGAGGGCGGTGCCGCTGGCCATGCTGAGTCCGTTGACGAAATCAATCATGTCTTGCTTGTTAGCGTCGTTCAACAGCTTCATTGTTTTGGTGTTCAACTCGCTGTTAAAGCCAATGATGCCGACATAAAGGCCTTCCTTGCTGGTGTCAGGTTTGTCTTTGAAGCAGCTGGTCAGGCAGGTTGTCATTCCAAGCAGCAGGGCTGCCATTACAATCAGATTTCTTTTCATGATAGTATTTGTTTAAGGTTTGTTTCAATGTTTCAAAACGCAAAGATAGTAAAATTATTTTATATGGGTGGATGCGTTCTTGAGTTTCCTTTTTTATTCATGGGTGAACGTAAAAAAAGAGGGTGACTAAAAAGTAGTCATCCTCTTTTTTTTATTTTTTGATAAGAAAAAAATGGTTATCTTGTTAAAAAATAACGAGATAACCATTGTTTGTATCGATTTATTTCTTATATTTGTAGTGCGAATTATAAAACAAGG
>JAEEII010000028.1 GCA_016281295.1 Bacteroidales bacterium | reverse complement strand
TCCTTCTTTTGCCTTGCCATTTTCTTCACACTGTCAATTTCCTTGACGAGTTCCTCCGTAGTAGGGAGATAGAGTTGGTATTTGCTGGCAAGGATTGTTTTATTGTCTTCGGGTAACGTCATTTTGACAACTGTGTCGTTCTTTGCTGTGCAAAGCAAAATGCCGATAGTCGGATTTTCGTCGGGTTGCTTTTCTTGGCGGTCGTAATAGTTCACATACATTTGCAGTTGCCCCAAGTCCTGGTGTGTTAGTTCTCCCGTTTTCAATTCAATGACAACGAAACAACGTAACAGACGATTATAGAATACGAGATCGACAAAAAATTCATCGTCCTCGAGGAGAATGCGTTTCTGACGAGCGACAAAAGAGAAACCCTTTCCTATTTCAAGAAGAAACTCTGTCAAGTGGGATATGATGGCACCCTCAAGGTCTTTTTCATAATAGCTTGACTCACGATGGAGTCCCAGAAACTCCAGTACCATAGGATCTTTGATAATTTCCGTAGGAGATTCGGGTATCCTTTGATTTCGGGCTACAGCCAGCACACTTTCCTTGTCGTTGCTCAAAAGCAACCGCTCATAGAGCAATGAATTGATTTGACGTTTAGTTTCTCTGGCCGTCCATGAGTTATTCACCGACTCCAGTTCATAGTATTCACGTTTATCGGGATCTGGAATTGAAACGAGTATTTTATATTGGCTCCAGTTTAATTGCGCACGCAGTGTGTGCGCAATTGGATAAAGCCTATAAAACTGACGACAAGTTTCCAATTGTCGCACACCAAATCCGCTTCCAAATTCAGGCAAGAGTTGTTCTGCCAGGTTCCTAATCAGATACGCTCCATAGTCCGCACGATTCTTTCCTTGCTGTTCTTCTTCAAAGATACGTTTGCCCAAATGCCAATACATTTGCACACGACAAAAGTCCACACTTCGTACAGCATTATTGCGTGCACTCTCTATGATATTTCGAGCATCCTGATAGAGTGATTCTATCGAACGTTCTTCACTTGCGCTTAATTCATTTTGTTTCATTCCTCGTTCTCCGTTCATTTTAACTCCTCCCAAGCTTTTTGAATCTCTTCCATCAGCACATTGGCCTCCTTGTTCAGTTGTGCCAGTTCTGTATGAATCTCGTTCATGCGCTCATGGAAATCGACTCCGTCATCTTCCTGTTCGGCTACACCGACGTAGGCACCAGGAGTCAGCGAATAGTTCTTTTCCTCAATCTCCTGAATGGTGGCAATCTTGCAAAGACCAAGAACGTCTTTATATTCTCCATTGCCAAACTTCTCTACGAGCCATTCGTGTTCGTTGACCGTGGTCAGGATTTCGGAGAGCACATTGCAGAAAGCTTCGCCTGCCTGTCGCATGACTTTCACCTTTCGTTTCTCAATTTGTCCTTCGGCGGCTTTGATACACGATTTGGTTTGCTCAATCTGATCGGTGATTCTCTGCTTGAGTTCTTGATAGTCATGTCCGGCATTGTCGATCCATCCCAAGAGTCCCCAGAAATGGCCACGAGTGTCTTCATCGATGAGCTGGCTAAATGGCTCACCCTGTTCCTTCAGCGAAGCAACAGCCTCGTCGATGGCATTATTATAGTCGGACAAGAGTCGTTGGTACTTGTCCGTTTCACCACGATAGAGATGCACGATGGCCTGGAGGTTGCGAAGCTGCCACTCGGTCCATTCGTTCAAAGTGCGGTCAACCACAGTGTAGTAGTTGCGGGCATCGATGAAGAGCACCTTATCACGAATGTCGGCTTTCTTGTTGCGGTCGAAGAACCACAGGGAGCAGGGGAGGGAGAGCGTATAGAAGAAGTTGTTGCCCACGCTGACCATCACATCCACATCGCCCGTACGCACCAGTTTCTCGCGGATGTCGCGATCCTTGTTGGCGCTATCGGTGGCCGAACTTGCCATGACGAACCCTGCACGACCATGGTCGTTCAGATAGGCGTAGAAATAACTTATCCAAAGATAGTTGGCATTGCCTATCTCCTTCGTCTTTGCATTCACTCCTGGCAAACCAAAGGGCAAGCGACCTGCAGCTGAAGCGGATTCTGCTTTCACCTTATCGACATTGAACGGAGGATTGGCCATCACATAGTCGCACTTGCCTGCAAGGTTATGGGCATCGTGATAGAAGGAGTTGGCTTCGTCGCCCGAGATGATGCGACCGTTCAGTCCATGCACCGCCATATTCATCAGACAGAGCTGGGCATTGTACTCCACCTTCTCCTGTCCGTAGAACGTCATTTGTGTATTGGCGTTTAGACCCGCCTGATTCACGAAGTCGCCAGTCTGGACGAACATACCACCACTGCCACAGGCAGGATCGAGCATCACACCTTGGGTAGGCTCCAGCACATTCACCAGCATCTTGACCAAGGACTTGGGCGTAAAGAACACACCATCGTCACTGGCTACAGCCTTGGCAAACTTGGAAAGGAAGTATTCGTAGATGCGTCCGATGATATCGCCTCCCACCTCATCAATCGTCTTATTGTTGAAGATGCGGAGCAATTCGCGCAGCAGGTCATCAGCAAACATGGTATAGGTCTTGGGCAAGACTCCTGTCAGCTGTTCGCTCTGGTCTTCCACAAGCTGCATGGCATTGTTGACCGCTTCGCCCAACGAATTGATGTCCTTTCCATCCTTGGTCTTCAGTTTGGCATCGATGATGTTGTCGGGAAGATTGACCAGATAGTCGAACTGGGCCTCACGGGGCAAATAGAGCGCACTTTTGGCTGCAAAGTCACTCGGCTCCACAGGCATGACGCGGCCTCCGCGTTTCGGCCGATTCTCAAGGATCTCGGCTTCAACCAGCTTGTATCGGCTATAGGCATAACGCAGGAACAGCAATGCCAGCACAGGCATACAATACTGGCTGCTCGTCAGTTTACTACCTTGTCGCAGCAAATCTGCCGACTCCCATAATTCAGCTTCAAGTTTTCGTATATTGATCATTTGCAAATATGTGTATCAGTTTATCGTGTAAAGCTATGCTAGAGCCTGCCACGGGCAGGTTCCATCAATTTATAATTCCGTGCGCAAATATAAGTTTTTTTTCAAACAACTCCAACCGAAATGCAGAAAAATTGAAGTTACACCTCAATATTTCCACTTTTTTCTATAGAATAGCATCAAAATCTACCCCAAATAAATGGCAATGGCGATAATCCAATTCGTTCAACATCATTGATTGAATATAAAAAGCAAGCCGACCTTCACAGGGGGACTTGCTTAGTCTTTATTTTTATATTATGTATTATTCAGCGGCAAAGATAACCACATTCCCCAACATATCCAAACATTTGCTTGAAAAAGTGCTTTTTTTCATTTTCTTTTTGGAGATTGAACAAAAAAACGGTATCTTTGCACACGAAAAACCGCTTATAATTCTAAATAGTTACTTATATGTTTTTGAAAGACGCATTGACATTTAGCGCAGATGGCAAGACACTGGTTAAATGTGACGAGAGTTATGAAGGTAAGGTGGTAGTCCCCAGCAGTATGAGCGAACTCGGGCTGAGTCCCAGTAGTACGTTGGCCAGAATCCTCTCTGTAATTATCCCCAACAAGGTGACGACCATCGGC
>JAEEII010000279.1 GCA_016281295.1 Bacteroidales bacterium | reverse complement strand
TCGGAAACTCCTTGACATCTATGTGGAATTTACCGGCTTCCCTTTTGAACAATTGTTTTCCATCCACTAGCATTTCCTCGCTCCTAAGAAGCCCGTGATAGTCCTTACTATATCTATACTCTACCGTCTGACTGCCGAAGACAAAGGAGTAGTCAAACTCCACCTGGCTGGTCTGACTGCCTGCATAAGTGAAATTCACATAGTAGTCAGCCTTTTTCCATTTTTGGGTAAGATGGTTCACGATGTCGAAGATGGCTAGACCGAAATTGGTCTTACCAGAACCGTTGGGACCATAGATAATGCCATTCTTAATGATGTCATCCTTAATGGCATACGTGCTGAAATTATAGTTGCTATGCCTTGTTAGGTCCAGCTCTATTTTATCAGTAAAACCCCGGAAATTTTTTACGGAAAACTTTGAAAGCATTGTGGTAGTACTCTAATATTCAATGCAAAGATAATAAAAGAAATGATATTTCCGTAATTTTTTTACGGAAACTTCCCAACGATGACTTCGTGGAGGCCATCTATTCGACTTTGGATTGGAGAGTGCAGAGCGCGCGGCCGTCTTGACCGTCTCCGCATCCAGGAGGTATGGCCGGAAAACCTTCGCTTCGCTCATCCCTCCCAAAATCGCGAGCGATTTTGGGCCCCTCCCATTCACAGAGACATGGGCGTCTATGGGTTTTCCGTCCATACCTCCTTCCTGCTCCACCGGTCCGTCCGCTAATCTACTGCAATTAAAGCGGTAGGGAGCCTTAATTCTCCCGCGGTATCAATACATAAAACGGGTATCTTTGTATGGCTTAATACTTTCCACAATGAATGAAGACCTTGATAATATCCAATTCTCGCTGATAAAAGATTATAAGTACGAACAGTGGTTTGAAGAGACCCAGTACAATGGAAATACGCTCTCTGATACTGAGCGAAAAGACCTTGTTGTCGTGATTGATGAAACTATCGATCAGTACTCTAAGGGACTCCCTCTTTATTACGACATACTCAAAAACAACAAAGACCTGCATGACGAATACCACAAAACTTACTGCACGGTTGTTTATGTAATGCTATTTGTGCAGATAACAATGATTGATAGTATGGTGGCTAGCAAGTATTTCTTGTTGGCGGATAAGGATTATGACCGACGTTATATGAGAGGGAAATTGATGGTAATTCTCAATGAGGGATTCAAGCAGTTATATGGATTCGAGAAGAATTCCAAAAAAAACTAAATGGTATAGTCTTTCTCAAGTGATGAATGACTTTCCCGAAGAAGTAATACAACAGTTTCAAATATTGTCAATCCTTCTAGAGAAACATGCAACGACTTCTTCATGGTGGAAAGAGGAACGTGACTTCGAAACACATTTGGATGCAGAGAAATTATATGAATCCCGTCAGAAAGAAATAATAGAAAGCAAGGTAATGATAGATTCAGTAAAGCTTTTTAACACATTATATGCTGTTGATCAGTTTTTGACAAATATGCACAAATGCCTATTTAATTACATGGTCTTGAAATACAAACAGGGAGAAATAAAGCAATAATAATCAGAGATTACATTATTTTGACTTGTAACTGCTAGAGCCGTAAAAAAGACTTACCCATAACAACATTATTATTTCGTAATTCACTACTATTTTCATTAAATTTGTACGATTTAGAGAAAGCAACCCCATACATTATAGCGTTTTTTTGATGGCCACTGACATCGATATTCGCGAATCTGAGATTTTTCAGCAAGACCCTATCTTGCTCGATATTCTTTTGATAGACCGTAGCCGTCCTAAACACGGCAAGCATATACCGCATATTATCTGGGCAACCGATAATTATCTGAACCTCGGCCCAGGATATGGCGAAAACGAACAGATCTCCATAGCATCCATCACCGGTGACCACGGCAGTCTTATTCAACCCCGCGTCAAGAAGACAAAGGAAGAGCAGCAAGCCCGCGCCCGAGACAAGGGCGAGGTCTTCACGCCCGCCTGGATCTGCAACAAGCAGAACAACCTGGTTGATAACAAATGGTTCGGAGTTTCCGGTCTTTTCAATGAGGAAACAGATACTGGCTGGGCCACCAATCCTGCTCCAATCCCTTTTCCGACCAAGGACGGCAAGACCTGGCAGGACTATGTGAACGACACCCGTCTCGAAATCACCTGCGGCGAAGCACCATATCTCGTCAGCCGCTACGATACCATTACCGGAGACATCATCCCCGTCAAGGATCGCATCGGTCTCCTGGGCCGAAAACTTCGCGTAGTTGACGAGAATACCTCCACACCGGAGGAATGGTATTCCGCCGCGAAGCAAGCATATCAGGCAACCTATGGATACGAATGGCAGGGCGACAACCTTCTCCTTGCCCGTGAGAACGCCCTCTTCACCTTCGTGGACTACTATGCCGATAAGTTCAACGCCCAGCCCAGCAAGGAACAGCTGAGGGAGATTGCGGAAATCATATCCTGGAACTTCTGGCAGATGGACGGCATCAAGGGCGTAATCCCGAACTCCTGCCACGATGATGTGGAAGTCATCCCGTCCCTTTTCGGTGACGGAGAGCAAATCGTGACCCATTGTAAAGGCTGTGAAACCGACGACATCCGCCGGCACAACGGCATTTACTGCAAGATAATGGACTGGGAAACTGGCAAACCAGTCAAATTTATTGACCTCATAAAGAAATAGGGGTATGCAGTACTATTCGACACTAAAAGCGAAGCTGATCTACATCTTCACCATCGAAGATGCCGCCCACCGGGGCTGTGTCAAGATTGGAGAGGCTACTCTTGAGGAGGCCACCAACCTCACCTTGCCACCCAACTGCAAGGAACTGAACCAGGCGGCCCGCAAGCGTATAGACCAGTACACCAAGACGGCAGGCATTGACTACACCCTCCGTCACACCGAACTTACCGTCTCCATCCACGGAGGCACCATCACGACCTTCAACGACAAAGAGGTCCACAATGTCCTGCTCCGCTC
>JAEEII010000278.1 GCA_016281295.1 Bacteroidales bacterium | reverse complement strand
ATCCGGTGGGCCCCTCCCATTCACGAAGACATGGGCGTCTACGCCGCCCGAAGGGCATAGCCCATGAATAAAAATACAGGGGTACCCGAAGGTCCCCTGCAAGGAGGCGCACCGTAGTGCCCTCTAACTTTCTCGAAGCTGTTGCAAAGATGGCACATTTATTTGAAACGGCCAAATAAAAGAAACGGTATTCTGCGGCCTATCGGGTGTAATCCTAAACGAATTGAGGAATCTAAGGCAATAGCTTATTAAAAGGCCGATAATAATCCGATGTTTGCTGTTTTGTTTGCTTCAATCCCAAAAGGAATTGGGGCAATTTCGTACCAAAGAATTGAAAAGTGGTTAAAAAACGTTATCTTTACGCAATACGACGTAAGCTAAACCACGTATGGCCACTAATACAACTCAAAAGCAAGCCGCTAAACAGTTCGTTCAGGATTGGTCCGAGAAGGGCTATGAGAAGGGTGAAACTTCTCGTTTCTGGATCGCTCTGTTGCAGAATGTCTACGGTATTCAGGATGCTACAAAGTTTATGGAGTTTGAGCTTCCTGTGAAGACGATACTTAAAGAGAAGGGCTCGGACTACATTGATGGGTACATTCCTTCCACCAAGGTCCTTATTGAGCAGAAGGGCTCCAAAGTGGATCTGTCTGAGAAGCGCAAACAGTCTGATGGTTCGGAGCTTACGCCTTACCAGCAGGCGCGTCGTTATGCAGCTGGTCTTCCGGTATCTATGATGCCCCGCTGGATTGTGGCCTGTAACTTCCGCACTTTTGAGGTGCATGATATGGAGCGGCCTAATGATCCGCCGGAGGTGATTGAACTCAAGGATTTGGAGAAGGAGTATCACCGGCTGTCTTTCCTCGTGGATGATACTAATGTGCATCTGAAGAAGGAACTAGAAGTTTCTATCCAGGCTGGTGAAATTGTTGGTGTCCTATATGATAAGATCCTTGCCCAGTACAAAGACCCGGAGAATCCGGAGACGCAGAAAGCTCTGAATAAGCTTTGTGTCCGTCTGGTGTTCTGCTTGTATGCCGAGGATGCGGGCATCTTTGGAACGAAGAATATGTTCCATGACTACATGTCGCAGTTCCCGACTGTTGAATTCCGTGAGAAACTCATCAAGTTGTTCCGCATCCTGGACCAAAAGCCTGAAGACCGTGATCCGTACGAGGATGAGGCGCTGTTGGCCTTCCCGTACGTAAATGGCGGCATGTTTGCAGGAGACATTGAAATCCCTAGAATTACCGAAGAGATTAGAACGCTTATTCTGCAGCGGGCTAGCGATGATTTTGACTGGAGTCAAATTAGTCCTACCATCTTTGGTGCTGTGTTTGAATCTACCCTTAATCCGGAGACTCGCCGTGCTGGTGGAATGCACTATACCAGTATTGAAAACATCCACAAGGTCATAGATCCATTGTTTCTGGATGAACTCAAGGCAGAGCTTTCTAATGTTAAGACTACGCCTGTGGTAAAGACCAGGAAAGAGAGGGCGTTTGCCTTCCAGGATAAGATTTCTAAGCTCAAGTTTTTTGATCCGGCTTGCGGTTCTGGTAACTTCCTGACGGAGTCTTATACTTGTCTGCGTAGGCTGGAGAATGAGGCGTTATGGGTAATATATGGTGGAGACCGTATCATGGGTGAGATGGTGAATCCCATCAAGGTTTCCATTGACCAATTCTATGGCATTGAGATCAATGATTTTGCTTGTTCTGTGGCGCAGACAGCACTGTGGATTGCGGAGAGTCAAATGATGCAGAAGACCGACGAGATAGTTGGCTTTAATCTAGACCCGCTTCCGCTTAAGACCTACACCAACATCCACGAGGGGAATGCGCTCCGGATGGATTGGAACGACGTGGTGCCGGCTTTCGAGTTGAATTATATCATGGGGAATCCCCCGTTCATTGGCTACGCTGTACAAAGCCTTTCCCAAAAGGAAGACATGAAGAGTATCTTTACCGATGATAATGGGAAGCCCTTCCCGTTTGCCGGGAAAATTGACTACGTGGCCGCATGGTACAGGAAGGGAGTAGAATACATGAAGGATAACACCCGTATCCACGGCGCTTTTGTGTCAACAAACTCTGTTACTCAGGGAGAACAGGTTGCCTTTATCTGGAAAGACCTTGTCGAGAATCGTGGGATGCAGTTTGACTTTGCCTATCGTACATTCCAATGGGATAGTGAGGCATATATGAAGGCACATGTTTACTGTGTTATCATAGGTTTCAGTCTTGACAGGAATTCAAACAAAGCCAAATACATCTTTGACCCGGAGAAGAAAAAAGCTAACAACATCAATGCATATTTGTACGACGCCCCTAACGTATATGTAGAAAGCAGAGTAAAACCTATTTGCTCTATCCCGGCCATGGTGTACGGCAACAAACCGGTTGAGGGAGGTTTCTTAATTCTGACAGAAGACGAACGAGTCGAGATTATCGAAAAATATCCTTTTATCGAGCCTTATATTCATTTGTTCCTTGGCGCGGAAGAGTATATCTATAACAAAAAAAGGTACTGCTTCTGGCTTGTGAATGCGAATCCGGCCGACATAAGAAGATGCCCTCCGCTTGTGGAGCGTATTGAACAGGTCCGTAAAATGAGGTTGGCAAGTAAGAAGGAAGCCACTCAGAAGCTTGCTATAACGCCTACTCTCTTTGCTGAAATACGTCAGCCAAAGGACTACTTTATGGTTATTCCGGAAGTCTCAGGAGAGAGTAGAACATATGTGCCAATCGGTTTCTTGGAGCCAAACATCATCTGCTCGAACAAGATTCAGTTTGTCCCGTTAGCAACAAAGTATCATTTTGGAGTTGTGACTTCAATTGTGAATATGGCGTGGTTACGCGTAGTATGTGGTCGCCTAGGTATGAGTTACGACTACTCTGCTAAGATTGTGTACAACAACCTTCCTTGGCCAAGTCCGACGGAAGCCCAAAAGAAGAAGATTGAAAGTACAGCTCAGATGATTCTGGATGCAAGAGCATTGTTCCCAGAAAACAGCTTTGCAGACATTTACGATGACTTGGCTATGCCGCCTGAACTCCGTCGTGCACACCAAGCCAATGACGTTGCCGTCATGGAAGCATATGGTTTCCCCAAGAACGCCACGGAATCAGAAACTGTGGCACGCCTATTTAAGATGTATCTAGAACTAACCAAATGATAATTAATACAATACATCATGGAAGAATATATTGAAGCCCCCATTATTGAAGAAGTATCCGAAGATGTAGACCTCTCAGAAGGCAAACGTATAATACGTACTAAATCTTCTGACCCCACCATCGAGGGTTTATTGGCAAAATACCAACGCGGAAAACTAAACATCCAGCCGAATTATCAGCGTCTATTTGTTTGGGACGCAAAGAAAGCCAGCCTACTCATTGAATCTGTTTTGCTGGACATTCCTATCCCCATCATCTACCTCGCTCAAAATGAAGATGGTGTGGAGAATGTTATCGATGGTCAGCAACGCTTGACTTCTTTATTTAGTTTTATCCTTGGCACTTTCCCTGATGGCAAGGTGTTTAAACTTACTGGCCTCAATGTGTTTAAAGAACTAAAGGGGAAAACATATAAGGACCTGGATGACGTAAAGCAAGAAAAGATTCGTGACTATGCCTTACGAGTAATATCCTTTACCAATGAATCTGATCCCGACTTGCAATACGAGATTTTCCAGCGTCTTAACACTGGCTCAGTGGCTTTAAATGACCAGGAGCTTCGAAACTGCATATATCGTGGTAAGTTCAATGACCTTCTCAAAGAATTAGCTGACAATCCAGATTTTCGCCATATAACGGGGATTCAGCAACCTCACTCCCGTATGAAGGACGTGGAAATGGTCCTACGTTTTATTGCCTTCCGGAATAACACCTACATGAACTATCAGCCGCCTATCAAGAAGTTCCTGAACGACACCATGAGGAAGCTTCGTAACCTGGATGACGTTGATGCTAGGCAAATCCGTGATTATTTCAAGACAGCCTGTGCCAACACTAAGAGTCTATTGGGAGAAAACGCTTTTCGCCGTTTCGTCGCTGGAGAATCTGGTCACCAAGATGGTCACTGGGAAAAACCGCTGAATATCTCCCTCTACGACATCATTATGGACTCTATGTCCAGAATAGACTCCAGTGTACTAATGAGGCATCTAGATGCTTTACGCGAGGCCTATATCAATGCTATAAGTACGGATGAGGAAATGATTTCCGCTATCACTTGGGGTACATCAGATAAGCCCACTGTAACTAAGCGCTTTAAACTTTGGAATCAGATTGTAGACTCCATCATTGCAGATGATAGAGCAGACGAAAGATGCTTTTCATTTAAATTGAAGAAAGAGCTCTATGAAACAGACCCCACATGCGCTATATGCGGTCAGTATATAGCTGATATAGATGACAGCACAGTAGACCATATCGAGCAGTACTGGAAGGGAGGAAAAACCATTCCCGAGAATGCTAGGCTTACCCATCGGTATTGCAATTGTGCAAGACCTAAAGACGATGAGGCATAGTTCTTTTTGCTGAGGGCTGTGACCAACATGAACGAAGGTGCAATCACATCCTCAATAAATGATTGCCATGACTGTACAGATCCAATACCCTTACGCGTTTGATGAAGACAATAACCTGGTCTTCATCGACGATGTGGTAAAGGAAAATCGCTACGACCATACATTTCATTGTCCCAACTGCGGTGGCGAGATGCTTCCACGCCTAGGTGAACATAACAAGCACTGCTTCGCCCATGCCGGTAATCAGAAGTGTAGCGGTGAATCATACCTTCATAAAGCCGCAAAACTACTGCTGGCCAGTCGCTTTAATGAGCGCACCAAGCCCTTCAAGATAGGATTGAAATCAGAGCGACCATGTATCAAACAGGGAGTATGTGAAGAGGAGTCATATAACTGCCATCTCCTTCCTGAATACAAGGAGTACGACCTTATGGAGTCTTATGATCTGCCGGCTGAAGTGGAAGTGGATATCCTGGAACCGGATGGCGTAACCCATTTCACCCCGGATGCCATGCTCCGCAGCTCTAATCCCAAGCGGGCAGACATCTTCATCGAGGTCTACTACAAGCACAAAGTCACAAAGGATAAGATTGCATCTGGCCACCAGATTATTGAAATCCGTGTGCGTGAACTGGTCGACCTAAAGGCTCTGGAAGAAACCGAATGCTTCAAAGAGAGCAAGGATATCATCTTCTATAACTTCAAGCCCCGGAAGGCCACCCCTGAGCAGATTGAAGCCGCAATACGTCAATGTGCGGAAGAAAACGACTTCCAAAATTGCGAGGGCGCATTGCCACCCTGCAAGCAGTCACGGGAGACCAAACGCCAGCAGTCCCATCTACGCCGCTTGACGCTCTTCAAGAGCGGGAAAATGTTCAACGAGGGAATCTTCGAAGAAGAAAGAGGCACCCATAAGCCTTCCGCCTTGATGGATATCACATATGAAACAGAAATAGGCGCAGAACAGTACGCCCTTCTGGGCGTCATGGCAAAGCACGATAGGCGCGCCAGGATTTGCGACCTCTGTGAGCATTGCATCAAATACGGCATCGACACCGTCACCTGGTGTAAACTGGTCAAAAACGGCACTTCCCGAAAAGGCACCTTTGACCCCAAGAAGGGCGTTAACTGCCAATTCTTCAAGTGGCCAAAGAACTCACCGTTGTCTCTATTTATGGATAATCTCGAGTTGGAGAAAGAAAAGTTTTATATTTGGGTCAACCCTAACGCCTAATTATTTCTTATTCTTTTCAATGCGACCAAGTGCCTCCATCGCCTGGTCGTATTGTGTTTTGAGCCCGGGCTTGGGTTTGGGGCCGCGCTTGGGGGCGGCTTTGGGGGCAATTTCGCCGATGCGCAGGCACAGGGTGTTGAACATCTCCAGGATGTCGTGGCCTTCTATGGTGTTCAGCTGGTCAATCTTCCGGCCCAGTTTGTCAAAAGCTTTGGTTACGTGGCGCCGGATGGCCTGGGGGGTGGTTACCTTACGCTGGGGCATGTCTTCCACTCTCATGTTGCAGCGGAGGTAATCCACCAGGAACTGGCCGTCTTTGTCCGTGCCGATGAGTTTTTCCACCAGGGTGTACAGTCCTTCCCTGTTGGCGCCGGGGGTGCAGTCGTTCTTGCGGAGCATCTGTATAATGGCCAGGTCTCCTTCCAGATTGTCGATCATCGTCTTCAGTTCGGCCTTCCTGGCAGCGTATTTGGCCTCTAAAGCGGTCAATTCCGCGTCTTTCTCCGGCCAATTGAGGTGTTCTGGGGCCTGACGGGTTTTGCGGCCTTCCAGGGTCTCTTTCTCCAGCCGGGCGCGGGTTTCGGGAGAAACCAGTTCGTAGTACTGACGCCGGAAGCCGTTGTTGTTTTCAATACCCAGGCGGCTGGCCAGCTCAGGGAAACCAATGCCACCCTCCAGGGAGCGGACGGCATAGGTGCGCCTGAGGTCGGTCAGCACCACAAAGGGCAGGATGAGTTCGCCGGTGGCTTTCACAAGCCTGGCCCGAAGGATTTCAATGCTGCTCTGCTTACCGGAGCCGCTGGTCACGTAGAAGTCCGGATGGGAGGCCATCTTCCGCAGGTAGATCTTCTCGCGCTCTCCAAAGGGAATATCACGCTTTTTCCTGCGCTTGTTCAGCACCGGTCCCTTCTCCGATATCACCCTGATGCGGTCCAACTTGAAGGACACATCCTTCCACTGCAGGTTCAGGATTTCACTCTTGCCAAGGCCCAGTGTCAGCGCCAGGAAGAGGCCCAGATGCTTTCCGTCGGGCTTCTCGGTGAGGTACCGCACCAGCCGACGCTCCTCTTCCGGAGTCAGGATTACAGTCTCATTTTTCCGCCGTGCCGTGCCCAGTGAAAAGTCCCAACTGGGATCTGGACACACGCCGATGGATGCCCCATATTCCAGAATGCGCCGAAGGACGAGGTACAGAACATTCACGGTGCTTTCGGAAAGGCCCTGAGACTTTTTCTCCAGGATGAAGCGCTGCACCTGCTCCTGGCTGATTTCCACCGACTTGCCGAAGTACGGGAATACGTGGTTTTCCAGCAGGGCGCGATAGTGATCCAGAGTTTTCTGGGTGAAGACGCCCAGTGATTCCTGAAGCCATCTGGCGGTGAGTTCCGGAAGGGTTATGGTGACGGACATGGTCGCGTTTTTGTTTTATGTTGCGGGTGTGTGGTTTGCAAAGGTAGTACAATATTGGGATAAAACAAAGCAGCAACCCTGAGAGGTTGCTGCTTTGAATGTGACAGTTACATATTACTATGATTTCTTATAGAGGACTAGATTCTGCTGACCACTCTTCCAGTAAGTTGCAAATCTAGGAGAGCCACTATTATATTGGAAACTTGGATTATAATTTGCTCCCTTATCAGTCAATGTAGTGCTCATACACTGGAGTTTCACCTTTCCACTCGTAACTGTCGGGGTAAAGTCAGTCGCATCACCCTTTGAAGTATACAACCTACAAGTGTTAGTCTTTCCAGAAGAATTCGTTCCGCAACCGACATAGTTAGTGCCAAGCTTAATAGCAATCGTACCACTTGCAGCGCCAGCTTCAATTACGATTTCATATGCACTTGTTGCGCTTCCTGACATTGAAGCCGCCATAGTAATGGTACCGCTATTTCCGGACTCATTTGTAGTTCCAGAGTAAATTAAGCCATCAGCAGAAGTAGATGCGGTACGACCATCATTCCTCATCGGAACGAGAACACCACTGTTAGCTTCGGCTTCGTAGCCAATGATAAATGTGCCGCCGGATGTAATCTGATCAACAGTAGTTACTCTCGTCCAGGTATTGCTGGAACCTGCAGAAACAGTAACATTAATAACCTTGCTTCCAGCCAGATACTTACCTGATGCGGCGACGGAGCATGTGATAGTAGTTGAACCGGCAGCGACACCATGGATAGTACCACTTTCATCTACCGTGGCAATAGACGTATTAGCGCTTAAATAAGTGATGGTCGCAGGAGAATTTGTGGTTGCTCCAATAGCCACATCATCACCAACATCAACCGATTTATCAGACGCCGTAATCACCGAACCAATGGCAAGCAGATCGGCATCGGCCTGCGAATAAATCTTAACCTGTTTATTCGAGTTGTAATAAACAGCTGCACCTTCAACATTGAGCTGAGTACCCTCCGTAATTGTAACCCCAGACTCATTACGAATCTTGAGATTAGCGTTTTCAGAAATTGTGATATCCTTTCCACTTACAGCGGCAACAGTAAGACCTTCAACGCGAACGAATTTGCTTTCATAACTGGCAAATGCATCAACCAAATCACCGTGAGCTATAGTTGTGGGCGTAACCACGTTTCCGGGGGTCTTGGTTGCAGAGCAATCAAATCCAGTTATTTCCTTTGTTTTATTAAAATCTGTAATTGTACCGGAGATGACGCCATTAAGTTTATCTCCCTTAGCCATTCCGTGACCAGATGTGTATACAAGGACACCACCAGTTGCATCTTCCATATAGAAGTTATCGCCGCTAACGATAGTTACAAGAGCGTTTGTCAGATTGGCCACAAACGGGACATCAGCGGAGCTATAAAGTGTCTTAATTGCTGCGATATTGTTGACCATTGCTGTTCTGGCGATGCCGCTCATGTTAACGGTAAAGGAAGCCACATGACCTGCCTGGAAATTACCCTTGGCTGCCGGGAAGGTCACCTTCTTCACAAACACGCCCTTGTTGGTGAAAATATTGATATCAATGGTACCACCGCCGCTCAGATCCACAGGGGCGCAGGCGAACCAGATATCAGAAGACTTATCAGTCGTAAGGGTAATCTTTTTCGAAACATATCCGTCTCTCGCTGTAAAATCGCCCTCGGTGTTAGGGTCTTTAGTCGCCACATAATAGAAATAATGACCGACCCAGTCCTTTGAAGCCGTCAAAGTAATGGAAGTAATATCTTCGTCCCCATCAAGAGCAAGATTGCTGAAGCTGAGTTTACCATAGGCAGTAACATGGCTGAAAGCAAACGGAACGGAGGTGGGGAAAGTATCGCCAGCATCGTATTTCGCATAGATAATCTGTGCGTCCTCATCCACGGAATTTGTCAGAGGAGTCTGTGACGCAGGAATTATAAATCTCCAGCTATAGTAACTTGAACTGATATTTGCACCTTGTGCAGTGGCGGGGCTCATTGCATAGAAAATATGTGACGAGCCATCAGCACTAAAAGAACTTGCCGGGGTAAAAACAGCCTTCGTGCCACCACTCTGCGGAGTTACAGTGGCCTCGACAGAAGACTTCTTGTTATAAGAGATCTTGATGTTCTTGGAGTTGGTCCAAAGGGTAGGATACTGATCTGTCGCAAAATCACCAAAAACAGTCTTTGTGGCAATCTCAGTGGCATAGAAATGAATCGGGGACTCAACGACCTCGTTCTCATTTACATCAACGGCCAGTTCTTTCTTCTGGCAGGAAACCATTGCGAGGGCAGTTACTGCCGTTGCAAAAAGGATGTTTACAATCTTTTTCATAAGGCAGTAAGTTTAAAGGGTTCCCCAATCGTCAAACATACCAGGAGTGATACTTTCACCAGTCTGACTCTGGCAAATCACGCCTTCAGTTTGTACTGTGAAGACGTCTGTAGTTGGACTCTCATAGAGTATTTTTTTGTCCATAAGCATTAAAATTTAAGGATTTGATTGTAGTTATTGTTTTATGTTTTCTATGTTTGTTTTGGTTGTGCGTTCAAAGTGGTAAAGTTACAAAAGGTTTGGAAGGAAAGCAAAATGATTATTCCATTTTTTGAAAAAAATATGCACTACTTTATTAACAATCTGTCTTTCAGCTCTCCACGCTGTCCATCTCAGCTACTGTAGTTATGCTCTGTTGTGGTGGATAGGAAGGAGATGCCTGGTTGGGGCCGGGCATGACAATTATCGGCAATAACACCTAATCCTCTTTCGGCATACCCTATGCCCTTCGGGCGGCGTAGACGCCCATGTCTTCGTGAATGGGAGGGGCCCACCGGAAGCAGCGACAGCTGCAGACGCGTGGGAGGGATAGGGCCGCAAGGCCCGTACCGGCCCGAAGGGCCTAGGGTTGCCGTAGGGCAAAAAGAGGCGGGAGATGCCCGGTCGGAGCCGGGCATGACGGTTAGGGCCGGGCATGACGTACAGGCATATGCAAAGTGATGGAGATGTCCCGAAAACAGGGAATCGAATCATTTTTAGCGGGATTTTTTGTATCTTTGTGTATTAGAGATTATTCGTATGTCCAAGAAATCCATACGTTTCTATAATGACCGCGAGGTTCGTGCTGTATGGGACGAAAGCCGCTCAAAGTGGTGGTTTTCGGCCATTGACATTGTACGGGCTATCAATGACGAGGATGATTACAAGAAATGCCGGAACTATTGGAAGTATCTGAAGGGGAAGATGGCAAAGGACGGCATCGAACTGGTTAGCGTCACTAACCAGTTCAAATTCGAGGCCCCGGACGGCAAACAGCGGGCATCGGATGCACTGGATACGGAGTGCGTACAGACGCTGGCCAAGCATTTTCCCAACAACCGGGCAAATGCTTTCCTGGACTGGTTCACATACAGCGATAATACTATTGACGGGCAGAGCAAGAAAAAGGCATACACCCTTTTTGAAAGCGGACTACTGGACACGCTGGAACCAGGCAGCGTAAAATGCCTTCAGCAGATTCACGCGTACATTTTCGGCGGGCTGTATGACTTTGCCGGGCAAATCCGCACCAAGAACATCAGCAAGGGTGGATTCACCTTTGCCAATGCACTGCACTTCCCTACTATTCTGCCTACCATCGAGGCGATGCCGGAAACCACTTTCGATGAGATTGCCGACAAATACGTGGAAATGAATGTTGCCCATCCTTTCATGGAAGGCAACGGCCGGAGCACCCGCATCTGGCTGGATTTGATGCTCCGCCGTTCATTGAAAAAGTGCATTGACTGGAGTCGTATCGACAAAAATGCATATCTGGAGGCCATGCGCAGCAGCGTTGTTGATCCGGCTCCCATCAAAGCCCTTTTGTCGGGCGCACTAACTGACAAGATTGATGACCGCGAGACCTTCATGAAGGGCATTGACTATTCATACTATTACGAACAAAGTGAATAAATGACTTTCCTCATTGAATCCATCATAGCCTGCGCGGTTTTCACGCTGTTCGTATTCCTGATGTCCAGGAATCCCATCAAGACCATCTTCAACTATCCTCCGGCCATCATTGAGCGTTGCGACAAACTGGGCGAGGCCCTCGGAGATGGGCTTCCGGTAAGCCATGTTGAGCATAAAGGGAATGCGGACGGCGGCAAAAGGAAGCAACCGTTTAACCGCTTCGGCAATCTGCTCTGGCGTGTCGATGCCATAATAGGCCTT
>JAEEII010000277.1 GCA_016281295.1 Bacteroidales bacterium | reverse complement strand
ATCCATTTGGCCGACAACCTCATCGAAGCCACCAGTGCAACGAGTTGCATGATCCAATACAGCGCAGCCATGAAGCGCCTCTGCATCAAGATCAACAAGATGTGCAACGACCTCCGTCTGATGAGTTCCGGTCCTCGTTGCGGCTTCAACGAGATCCATCTGCCCGAGCGTCAACCCGGTTCTTCCATCATGCCTGGCAAGGTCAACCCAGTCATCCCCGAAGTGATGAACCAAGTGTGCTATAAGGTGATTGGCAACGACATGACCATCACCTTTGCCTCCGACAACGGCCAGCTCGAACTGAATGTGATGGAACCCGTCATCGCCTACAGCCTTTTCGAGTCCATCCACCTGCTCACCAACGGCCTTGACACCCTGCGCAAGTACTGCATCGAAGGCATCGTTGCCAACGTGGAGCGTTGCCGCAAACTGGTGGAAGGCAGCATCGGCATCGTCACCATGCTCAACCCCATCATAGGCTACAAGCAATCCACCAAGATTGCCAAAGAAGCCAGTGAAACCGGTCGCGGCGTTTACGAGCTAGTCCTCGAGCACAACCTGCTCACCAAGGAACAACTCGACAAGATTCTCCGTCCCGAGAACATGCTTAAGCCCATCGACATTAAATTGTAATTTGTGTTTTGTTTTATCTGTTCTAGGTAAGAATAGAATAATTGTTTTGAATAACGGTGTCGCATCATGCGATGCCGTTATTTATTTGTGTTTCACCTTCCGACTAGTTCTTTTAATTCGGCGAACGTAATGATTCTCGTGCGTTTATGTCCTTTCAAATTTCACTTTTCCTTCTCACTACATGAACCCCTTCCGAATTGCGGATCAATTCGTCGAGCGCTTTGGCGAAGTCGCTGCCGGGGTCGTAGCTAAGGGTGATGGTTTCCATATTGAGTCTCATCATTGTTGGGCTGGCAAAGGTAACCAGTTTTTCTAAATTACGCGTCATAGTATGATCATTTTTTATCAATAACGCCGCAAAGATAACAAAAATATATTATTTTATACATTAATTTTAAATATCAAATTTCTATTAATTTTATTTCAGCAATTAATCGACTGATTCAGAAACCCATATAACAACCAAAAAAAACTCTTGCTTCTATATCCCAAAAACACTATCTTTGCGGCAAATATAATTACAACATCAAATCATTAACATCAAAATGAAAGTACAAGAATTAGTCGATAAACTGGGACTGAAAGTCCTCTCCGGCGCCAACGGCCTGGATCGTGAAATTGACGGCTGCTACATCTCGGACCTCCTCAGCGACGTGATGGGTAACGCCATGGAAGGCAACATCTGGATCACCCTCCAGACCCACAAAAACGTGATGGCTGTGGCCTCCCTCAAAGAAATGTCGTGCATCATCCTCGTCAAAAACCTCGTCCCCAACGATGAGACCATCGAGCAAAGCAACGACGAGGACCTGCCTATCCTGCAAACCAACCTCCCCACTTACGAAATCGCCGGATTGGTTTATAACCTACTAAATAATAAATAATTATTCATGGGTAGAGACGCCATATTATGACGTCTCTATGAGGATGAAACCATGGAATTAAACGCATATAGGGCAGATTTGCATATCCACACGGTGCTATCACCGTGCGGCGACCTCTATATGAGTCCGTCGGCCATCGTGGAACAGGCCAAGAAACTGCACCTCGACGTCATCGCCATCTGCGACCACAACACAACCCGACAGGTGAAGGTGACCCAGAAAATCGGGCGCGAGCAAGGTCTCCTCGTCATCGGCGGCGTGGAAATCACCACACAAGAAGAAGCTCATGCCCTCGCCTACTTCGAGACCGACGAGCAACTCGACAAGTTCCAGGAGTTCCTCGACGAGCATCTCCCCCACATCCCGCTGGACGAGGATAAATTCGGATACCAGCTCATCGTGGATGAGAACGAGGAAGTGGTCGGTGAAGAGGAATGGCTGCTATGGTCGGCACTCGATGCGGACCTCGACGAGCTGTACGACGTGGTTCATGGCATCGGCGGACTCTTCGTCCCCGCCCATGTGAACAAACCCGCCAGCAGCTTGGTGAGCCAGCTGGGCTTCGTTCCCCCCGACATCAAAGCCGACGCCCTCGAAATCTCGAAACACGTCACCAAACCCGACTTCCTGAAGAAATATGCCTATCTGAAGAAATTCAACTTCACCAAAAGCAGTGACGCACACTTCCTCCATATCATGGGCGAAGTACACTGCGTGCTGCACATGTATGACAAAACCTTCGATGAGTTCCGGAAGACCCTTCACGGCGAGGACGGACGCTTTATCGACACCGAACCCAACGAGAAACTACAACTCCTTTTTGGATAAGTAAAACCCTTGCAAAACAAGACCATGAAAGAATTAGCAATGCACGTATATGACTTGATGGAAAACTCCACCGCGGCCAACTCGACCCTGGTGGAACTGACCATCAAGGATAGCCTGAAAGAGAACATCTATGCCTTCACCATCAAGGACAACGGCAAAGGCATGAGCCCTGAGTTCTTGGCTAAAGTCACCGACCCTTGGACCACCTCACGCACCACCCGCAAAGTGGGACTGGGACTGCCCTTAATCAAGATGAACACAGAGAATATGGGCGGTGGCATGAAAATCGAAAGCGAAGTCGGCAAAGGCACCGTGCTCAACTTCTGGTTCCAACACGACCACATCGACCGTCCCCCCATGGGCGACTTGGCGGGCTCCTTGGTGATGCTCTTCTCAGCCCACGAGGACATCCACTTCATCTACACCCATATCACCGATGAGGGCGAGTTTGTGTTCGACACCGACGAGGTGAAGGAAGCCCTCGACGGCATGCCGATGAACGACGTCCATATCATGAAATACCTCAAGGAGATGATCCAGGAGAATCTGAAAGAGATACATTATAATGACTGATTTCAAACTTGAAAAAACATACAATTCAACAATTCGACAAAAAATGACTCTCAAAGAAATTGCAGAATTACTGGAGGCCAAGGTCCTCTGCGGGCATGATCGCCTGAACGAAGAACACGAGACGGCCTTCGCCTCCGACCTGATGAGCGACGTGCTCACCCTGGGTGACTATAACCCTGTCATCCTCACTGGTCTTTGCAACATGCAGACCATACGCACCTGCGAGATGGGCAACCTCGACATCATCGTCCTTGTACGCCGTAAAAAGGCGTCGGAGGAGATGATTGAAGAGGCCGAGGACGAGGGCATGGTGGTCATGGAAAGTGACTTCTCCATGTTCAAGGCCTGCGGCTTGCTCTTCAAAGCAGGCATGCTGCCTATTTTTTAATGTCAAACTAAAACAACACGCCATGCATTTCGAATACCAAGTCTATGAAGCTGACTTCGTGAACGCCGGGGCCGCTTCGAGCGCGATCAAGAAGACCTTGAAGCAGCTCAACATCAACCCGCAGATCATCAAGCGGGTGGTCGTTGCCCTTTACGAGGCGGAAGTCAACGCCATCGCCCACGCCTACGGAGGCACGATCTATGCCGATATTGAAGCCGACAAGATCATCGTGAAAGTGGTTGACACGGGTCCGGGCATCCCCGACATCGAGTGGGCCATGAAGGAAGGCAACTCCACCGCGTCACCCGAGGTGCGCAACATGGGATTCGGCGCCGGCATGGGCTTACCTAACATAAGGAAGAATGTTGACCGCCTGGACGTACAGTCCACCGTCGGTGTCGGCACCACCGTTGAGATGGAAGTGCATTTTAATTAAGAAGTTAGAAGTTAGAAGAAAGAAGTTTGTATTATGGAAAAAGTCCCGTTTTTTCATGCGTTGACCCTCGATGAGGATGCATGCATCGGCTGCTCGCACTGCATGAAGGCTTGCCCCACCGAAGCCCTCAGGGTGCGCGACGGCAAAGCACAACTTAACCCCGACCGCTGCATCGACTGCGGCAACTGCTTCAAGGTGTGTCCCACCAAGGCAATCTATATCAAACAGGACGATTTCGACTCTATCTTCAACTTCGCCTGTCGCGTTGCCCTGGTGCCTTCTGTGTTCATGGGACAGTTCCCCAACGACATCACAGTCTCCCGAATCTACCAAATCCTCAAAGAGATTGGTTTCACCCATGTCATTGAGACCGAGGCTACCGTGCCTATTTACACCCAAGCCAAAAACAACTACGCCGCCGAGCATCCCGACATCCGTCCGCTGATCTCCACCTTCTGCCCCGCCATCGTGCGTCTCATCCAGGTGAAGTTCCCCGGACTGGTGGAAAACCTCATCCCTATCAAGGCCCCCATCGACCTCACCGCCATGTATATCAGGCGCAAGCTGGAACAACAGGAGGATTGGAACCCCGAAGACGTGGGAATATTCTACATCACCCCCTGTGCTGCCAAAATCGCCGCTGTGAAAAGCCCTGTCGGAGAAGAGAAGTCGTTAGTGGACGGCGTCATCAACATGGACTCGCTCTTCAACCGCGTCTTCAAACGCATCAAAGAACAAGGCAAAGGCTTTCACGAACAAAAACTGCCTGTATCTCAGCTGGCCGCCGATGGCGTGCTGACCTCGCTGACCAATGGCGAACGACGACTCTCCAACGCCAAACACTCTTATTCCATTGACGAGATCCACAACGTCATCGAGTTCCTCGAGAAAGTGGAAAACGACGAAATCGAGGATGTGGACTTCCTGGAGCTCCGCGCCTGCGACCAGAGCTGTCCGGGAGGCATCCTGACCTGCGACAACCGTTTCCTGATCTGTGAACGCATCTTCGCCAGGGCAAGGAAAATCGCCGACCGAGAGCGAAAAGGTGAACAGACAAAAGACCACGAGGTGGAAAGCGAGCGCAACTACCTTAGCCGCCATGTGAAAGTAGGAGAAATCAGACCACGCTCCATGTTAGTCCTCGACGAAGACATCACCCAAGCCTTGGAAAAGATGCGACGCATCAACGAGTTACGCGCCAAGCTCCCACAACGCGACTGCGGCGTGTGCGGCGCCCCCACCTGCGATGCCCTCGCCCGCGACATCGTCATGGGCGAAGCCAACCTGAATGACTGTATCTTTCATCCAAAAAACAACAATTCCTGATTTATAATTTAGAGGTAGAAAGTCCCACCTTTATCCTCTAACCTTTCTCTCAGTTCTCATCTCTCTCCTTGCCATCACATTCAACATGTAAACGGCAACAGCGCCTATCGCGGCCATTAACAAAGCGATGAAGAACTCACCATTGATGGCAGGCAGATGAAACACATAGTCGAGCATATCCGCTGAAGGCTCCTTCCACGGATACACCACGGGAAGACTGCCCAGCATGAACCCCGACAAGGCAGACAGCGTCTCGTTTCGGAAGTCCTTCATCAGCCATGAAAGCAGATAGGAAAAGCTCACGATACTGATAATCGAACCTAGCACAAAAGGAAACAGAATACGGAAGCCGAACATAAACGTCGAGGCTTTCGTCAAGGCGGGAATAGCTTGCGTGACAATCAGCTCATAGTTGCCCATCAGCAACATCATGTGAGAGCCGGAGATGCCAGGAACCACCATGCCCGTAGCCCCGACCATGCCACATAACAGCATATAGCCAAAACTATCGTTGGACTCAGGATTCAGATGAATTGAAAGCATGAAGGACACTGCCAATGCCACCAGCAAGATAATGACATTTTTGACACTCACCTTCTCAATGCTCTTCATCACGTTGATGACCGAGGCAAAGATCAAGCCGATGAAAAATGACCAAACAAACACTTCATACGACTTCAACAAGCTCTTTAAGAAGATAGCCGTGAACACCATGCCCACCATAAGGCCAGCCATGATGGTGGCAAAAAAACGAAAATCCGTTCTTCGACCAAATTCAGTGACTTCTCCCGCAAAAAGATACTTGAAGTTTTTGTGGTTCAGCGACTTAATAGAATTGATAAAACGCTCGAAAACGCCTAAAACCAAGGCAATGGCACCACTGGAGATCGGCACCACATTGACGGCGCCCATCAAAACACCTTTAAAGAATACTTTAAAGCCAGTCCAAAATTGCATTTCTACACGTTCTGTTTATTATAACTTACAACGGACAAAAAGCCGTTTTGGTATAACCCAAAACAGATTAATGCATCAACAAATGTACCAATTCACTCCTCCAGCTCCGCATAACAGTCGAAATAATCCGCCTGTGTGATCCTCACCTGATAAAAAGCCCCGATTTCCAATTCCTTGTCAGCAGCAATCAAGATCTCGTCATCCACTTCAGGAGAGTCGTATTGCGAGCGACCTACATAAAATTCGCCTTCCAGACGATCTATCAGCACTTTCTCCAAATGACCCACTCGCAATCCATTCAGTTCCAAAGAGATATTTTGCTGAATCTCCATGAGCTTTTCGACACGTTCTTGTTTCACCTCCTCCGGAACATCGTCAGGCAGGTCGTATGCCGGTGTTCCCTCTTCGGGTGAGAAAGCAAACACCCCTGCCCTCTCGAAACGCATGTCTTTGACAAATTGGCAGAGTTCCTCAAAGTCCTCTTCCGTCTCGCCTGGGAAACCCACAATGAAGGTGGTACGGAAAGCGATGTCAGGCACATGTTTTCTGACATTTTTGACAAAACCAATGGTCTGCTCACGGTCCACGCCCCGACGCATGTCCTTCAAGATATGAGTGCTGATATGTTGTAGGGGCAAGTCGATATAATGGCAGATCTTGGGGTTTTCACGCATCAGATCCAACAACTCATCTGGGAAGCCCAAAGGATAACCATAATGCAGACGAATCCACTCGAAGCCTTCGATGTCGCAAAGAGCCTTCACCAGTTCCACGATATGTGACTTACCATCGATGTCATGACCGTAATAAGTCAAATCCTGGGCGATGAGGATCAACTCTTTCACACCGTGCTTAGCCAACAATCGGGCTTCGTCAAGCAGATGTTCCATCGGCACCGACACATGAGGTCCGCGAATCAAAGGGATGGCACAGAAGGCACAGCGACGGTTGCATCCCTCAGAGATTTTCAGATAGGCGTAATGCCTCGGGGTAGATAGCACACGGTGGCTGCAATAGGTTTGTGACGGTTCTTCCTTTAGGATGTCGGCAGCGATCAGGTTCACGCTCTCCACGCCATAGAAGCCGTCCACCTCGTGAATCTCCTCCTGGAGATCTTTCTTGAAACGTTGCGAGAGGCAACCTGTGACATACAGTTTCTTGATTTTTCCTTGTTTGCGCAGTTCGGCATATTCGAGGATGGTGTCCACCGACTCCTCCTGGGCATCGCCGATGAAACCGCAAGTGTTGATGATGACCACGTCCGACTTCCTGTCCGAGTCATGGCGGATCACATAACGGTGTTCAAGCAAAGCCGCCAGATGCTCCGAATCAACTTTGTTTTTGGAGCAGCCGAGGGTGATGATATTTAGAATTGATCTGCGATTTTTTATAGTAGCGTTCATGCATCCCTTAAAGAAATTGAACATGAGGACATAGATAGATAATACTATATCCAGGAGAGTTATTACGACTCAAACAGCGAATCCACAAACGCCTTCCGGTCGAACACCTGAAGATGGTCGATGCCTTCCCCAACGCCGATGTATTTCACTGGGATCTTAAACTGGTCGGAGATGCCGATGACCACGCCGCCTTTGGCTGTGCCATCGAGTTTGGTCAGGGCAAGTGCGTTGACTTCGGTGGCAGCGATAAACTGCTTGGCCTGCTCGATGGCATTCTGTCCCGTAGAGGCATCCAGCACCAACAGCACCTCATGAGGCGCGTCAGGGATGACCTTCTGCATCACCGACTTGATTTTGGAGAGCTCACGCATCAAGTTGACCTTGTTGTGCAGACGGCCAGCAGTGTCGATGATAACCACGTCAGCATCCTGGGCAACGGCAGATTTCACGGTGTCGAATGCCACAGAGGCAGGGTCGGCACCCATGCCCTGCTGAACGATAGGCACATCGACGCGTTCAGCCCAGATCTTGAGTTGCTCCACGGCAGCGGCACGGAAGGTGTCGGAAGCACCCAACACGACCTTCTTGCCTGCCTTCTTGAAGTTATGAGCCAGCTTGCCAATCGTCGTGGTTTTACCCACCCCGTTGACACCAACCACCATGATCACGTAAGGCTTCTTGCCCGTGATGTCGAAGGTGGTGCCGTCGCCCGACTGGTTCTCCTGCAACAGCGCAGCAATCTCTTCTTTCAAGATCTTGTTCAGCTCGGCGGTACCGACATATTTATCTCTCGCCACACGTTTCTCGATGCGGTCGATGATCTTCAAAGTCGTCTCCACCCCCACATCGGAGGTGATGAGGATCTCCTCAAGGTTGTCCAACACCTCGTCATCGACTTTCGATTTGCCGGCGATGGCATGGGAAATACGGCTGAAGACGCTGGTCTTGGTCTTCTCCAACCCTTTGTCGAGGTCTTCTTTTTGCTCTTTCTTTTTGCTTAAAAACGAGAATAAACCCATAACTTCACAATATTACATGAAAAAATAGCTCTCCCATAGCGTCATGGAAAAGCTATTGTATTTTTTCTGGAAAACGCAAATTATCTTTTTGCGAGGAATTCTTGAACCTTGTCAACGGGGACGATGGTTTCTTCGAAATAATAAGCACCGGTCTTCTCGGAACGTTTCATACGGATGACCTTGCTGTATTCCTTACCCAGGGTACGAAGGGTAGCAACTACTTTCTTTGCCATAACTCTTAATTATTTGATCTCCTTGTGGAGGGTCATTTTTTTCAAAATCGGGTTATACTTCATTAACTCCAAACGATCGGGCGTGTTCTTCTTGTTCTTGTAGGTAAAGTAACGAGAGGTGCCCGGCATGCCGCTGGCCTTATGCTCTGTGCACTCGAGGATGACCTTGATACGTGCGTCTTTCTGTTTCTTTGACATACTATCTTCCTTTCAAATTTTTCGGACTGCAAAATTAGAACTTTTTTTTGAATCCACAAGCGCCGCCCCTGATTTTTTTCGGCGAATTATTTTTTTTCGGCGAATTAGGCGAATTATATTATCGGCGAATTAAGCGAATTAAGCGAATTTTTATCGGCGAATTAAACGAATTAAGCAAATTCTTACATATAAATTCGCAAAATTCGCTTAATTCGCCGACCTTTTCTCTTTCGCCGACAAAAACAATTAGCCGAGGATAACGCGGTTGACTATCTCGAGGATTTCCTGCTCCTCTTTCAGTGCCGCGGCTTCGATCTCGGCGGCTTCTTTCAGGATCTCCGCCTTGAAGGCCTCATCCTTAAGCGAAGCGGCGTTGATCTTCACGTTCAAATGAGCGCCCATAACGGCTGAACGAGCGCAAAGAGCACCTACGCCGGCGTCAGTGACAGAGTTCGGGTTACCCGTCTCGGCCATGGCACGAACCACCTCAAAGGCCTTGAAAGCGGCCTTCATGGTATGGAAAGGCACCTGGGTTGCATATTTGGTAGCATCCTGGATAGCCTGGGTACGAGCAGCCTTCTCCTCGTCAGTCTTCTTAGGCAGACCGAAAGCAGCCATGATGGTGTTAAAAGCATTGGTGTCTTCGTCAACCAGCTCCAGCAACTCGTCCTTGATGGCTTGTCCCTTGACGGCCCAGTTGGAGAACTCCTCCCAGCGGTCGTCCCAACCCGGCTTGTGCGACGAGAGGTTGGCAACCATAGTAGCCAATGAGGCGCCCAAGGCACCCATATAGGCTGAGATGGAGCCGCCGCCCGGAGCAGGGCTTTCGCTGGCGGTCTCGTTGGCGAAGCCAGTGCAGGTCATATCAACGAGTTTCTTCTGCGAATGATCTTCGATGAGGTATTCGATGACTTTCTCTTTCGGGTCAAAGGGCTTCAAGTCGTCCAGCCCCATCGACTTGATGGCGATCTTCATGATCTCCTCCTCGCTCACGCCAAGGCTACGTTGCTGTTTGGCCAGATAATAACGACCGGCGTCCATCAGCACCTTCTTAGGAATCAAGCCCACAATCTCGCATCCCGTGACGCGGACACCACGAGCAGCAGCCTTGGAACAGACTTCCTCAAAACACACATGGACAGGTGACACGCTGATGTTAGTGATGTTCATGGAGACCTGAGCGATGCCATAGTCCTCGATGAACCAGCCGATGGCCTTGGTACACTTCAGGGTGCCAGGGATCATGATGGTCTTGCCGTTCTCGTCCTTCATGGGCTTTCCGGTCACCTTGCCACCCTCACGTTGGGGACGGCCTTTCTCGCGCACGTCGAAAGCGATGGCGTTGGCACGACGAGTCGAGGTGGTGTTGAGGTTATAGTTGATGGCCACGAGGAAGTCGCGGGCACCCACTTGGGTGGCACCCGTGTGAGCCACATGCTCGTTCCACTCATTGGGACCGAAATCGGGTTTCCATTGTTCGGAGCCAAGACGAGATGCCAAGGACTCATATTCGCCCGTACGGCAGTAAGCGAGGTTACGACGCTCGGGACGGAAGGCAGCGTCTTCATAACAATAAATCGGTATGTTCAGCTCGTTGCCGAGACGTTCACCCAGCTTGTGGGCATAACCGACTACCTCCTCCATCGTGATGTTGCTCACAGGGATAAGAGGACACACGTCGGTAGCGCCTTGGCGCGGGTGGGCACCATGATGCTGGCTCATGTCGATGAGTTCAGCGGCTTTCTTCACCACACGGTAGGCGGCTTCACATACAGGCTCCGGCTCACCAACAAAGGTGATGACGGTGCGGTTGGTGGTCATGCCAGGATCCACGTCCAACAGTTTGACACCTTCCACTTTCTCGATTTCAGCGGTTACTTGGTCAATAATGTTTCTATCGCGGCCTTCGCTAATATTCGGCACGCATTCGATCAATTGTTTCATTATATATTAATAAGTTTGAAATTGTTCTTTACGCAGTTGTTCAATCGAGCCGCAAAGGTAAGGCTTTTTCCGATACCATTCTCCTAAAACAAGTGAGGTAATGATTCACTCTATCATTATTCGTCAAACTCGGAGTCATCAACCTCCTCGGCTTTTTCTTTGATGACGATTCGGTCGCTGCGGTCATAACGATATCCACTGGTGAAAGTGATTCCAAATTGGATATTCAGGTTAGAGGTGTTGACGGGATTAAAGAAACCGAACACATTGTTCGAGGCAATGTAGAAAAGGGACCCTCCGAGGTTGGCACTTAAGCCAATTCCCAGGTTGCCATAGCTTCCTTTCATCATCGTATAGGTGGTTACCACATCAAAGTTGTTGAGGAACGAACCCACGTAGGCCAGCGTCATCGCCGGACGGAAACCCACTCCGCTGGCATAACCCGTAAGCTGTGCCGAGAAGCGATGCTGTGGAGTCAGGTCATAATATCCGCGAACCATCATCGTGGTGTTCAACCCTGAGGTGTATCCCGGCATCGTCTCTGCACCGATATTGAAATAACGGATCAAGGAGTCGATATAGCCCGAGAAATCCGCATTGCCATTGATGAGATCGTTGACTTGGGACGAGCTCAACCCCTGAAAGACCAAAGCGCCGTTTTGATAATAGCTGCCCGAGTTCTCAACACCCGCGTAAAACCTCGTAGAGAAATGATTCCAGTTGATGAAGCCCAAGTCATTGATGGAGGCAGCCACACCAAACTGGTCATTGATACGATACTCAGCACCGAGGTCAATACCTGCGCCATAGTTCTTGAACAAGTTGGCGATGTTGAAACGGGAGTCAACAACAGAAAGATGGCCTTGCTCCAAAGAAAGCTCGTATGGCAAGGTGGTTCTGACATCCACACCTCCAGAGACCGACAAAGCGTAGGTCTGAGGATCCGTCACAAGCTGCATGTTGAAGCTTTTTGACTTCGCATCTGCCAAACCCATGATGAACTTGACACGAGCACCGATATTCAGATTCTCGGTAAGGCACATCTGATAGCCGAAATTGAACTCTTGATAGGCTCTGAGGGCGACGCCGAGATCCACCGTGGCAGGATGATCGGTCCCAAGGAACGAGCCATTGCCATTCGCCAAAAGCTCCATCATGCCTTTGTTGTATCTGAAGGTCTCCATCTCACGGATGCGATGGCTGTAGGTGAAATAACCATATCTGGTCTGTCGTCCACAGTTGAAGATATCAAAGTTCAAGAAGGTGTTGAGGTAGTTGGTGTTTCTCAAAGAAGCCACCCCTTGGTTGAGGTTGATGGCCACAGGCTGACCCGCTGCGTTGAACTGTGCGAAATTATCGTATTTGAAGCCTATATTCTGAGCAGTGACATTGATACCTCCCAAGGCAAGGTCAAAATACCCAAAAACCGAGGTAAAGGAAGCGGGGTTGGCAAAATTCGCTCTCGGATTGTTACGCATAAAATCCACCGGTGAGATGTTCTGCGCCATCGTCATGGCCGAAAAAACACCCGTCATCAACAATAAAGCGATAATTCTAATCTTTTTCATGTACATTTCTCCTATCTTTTATTCTGTTAATTCCATCAAATCACCATCATAAATGATGTCAGCCTTCAACGTCACGCCCAAAGCATCATTCAGGTCAAGATATACATCTTTTCCATCAGTATCCACCCCAAAACGCATAAATAACTTATTGGCATTCATTAGATTAGTTAACTTTTGATGCGTCACCGAAATCGTAGTCTCTGTCCTCACCGAAGCATCAGTGAAAGAGCCATTGATGAAATGCTCATTGGTGAAGAGTGAGTCGGTCACCATCCCTGTAGTGGCATCAAGTGTGTAAAGCTGGGCTTTCAGGTTAAAGGGCAGCTCCGAATCGAATGCGACGTTGAGAAGCACCTCCTTGAGGATATCAGGAGTGTTTATCGAAGACAAGTTCAGGTCGAGGGTATCCATATAGACCACACTGGGGACATTGAAACGCATGGGAATCACTCCTTCAGCAGCCAACCCAAGGGAAGCAGTATCGTATAAGGTCATGACGTTGTCAAAGCCATCCGGATTCAAAATGAATTCTCCGGAGACATAAAGCGAGTCATGTTCCGTATTCAAAGCCAGATTCAAGGTCTTGTCGAAAGCATGGCTATAGGTTGGCGAATGATGCACATCCACAACGACCGGATAATCGTCAAAAATCATCGTAGGCTTAGCCTGACCACCCGATATCATGGCAGTGTCGATGCGGATGAGTGCCGCTAACTCAAATGAATTCCTCTGCATGATGGAAAGACGCGTGTCAACAAATCTCAACTCTCCACTCACATTGTCCAAAGGAAGGTTAAATGGTTCGTCCACAACAAAACGAGTGGGATAGCTGGAAAGCGATCCCGTCAGCTCCTGCACACACAACTGTCTGACTCCGATATGACTATCGAAGTGAATCTCAGGCTCTGT
>JAEEII010000276.1 GCA_016281295.1 Bacteroidales bacterium | reverse complement strand
CCCTGCTCCCAAAGCAGGTGCGCTAGCCGGACTGCGCCATACCCCGAAAAAAAAGACGATTTTCCATCGTCTTTCTTGCGGCGGAGAAGGGGGGATTCGAACCCCCGGTACCCCTTGCGGGATACGACAGTTTAGCAAACTGTTGGTTTCAGCCACTCACCCACCTCTCCAGGTGCCGAATTGCGAGTGCAAAGATACAGCTTTTATCTTTATCTGCAACCTTTTTTATGAAATTTTTTACAAAATTTAATAAATTATTGATAATCAGTTGTATGAATCACAGCGCAAAACGACACACTCTCTTATGCTGACATCGTTTCGTGTATCTCATCCTCCAGCTGATGCAACGACTCATTTAACTCAGGATAACGCTCCCGTAGTTCGTTGGTGATCATCAACACCTCTTGGTATTCCTCCTTGGCAAGGTCGTAGTGCTCCAAAGCCCAGTGAATGTCGGCAATCTTTTTCAACGCAGCCATATAGGGCGCTGGCCCCAGTTGCTCGTTTTCATTGGCAAGCTCCACGACTCTCTCCTTGAATGCATTGAGGAGCGCTTCCCCTCGCTTGGGATAACCAATCTCGTTGTAAAGCATGACTTCCTTCCTGATTAATTCGAGAAGAAGATTGTAAAGGTTTGGCTTCTTTCCAAGGTCTTGGCTGAGATAACTTATCAGGATGTTGTGCTCTCGCTCCAGCTCTCGTACAGCACCTTCAAAGTCGCCGTTTTGTATTTTTATGTTGGCGAGGGTTTGAAGCGCCGAGAAGAGAAAGAGGGTGTGCTCTAACCCGTTCTCATTCAGCTCCATGCAGCCTCCAATGGCTTGGCTCACGGTCTCCTCAGCCTCTGCGTCTTGTCTCTCCTTGGCACAAAAAACCGCCCAGTTTAGCTGCCCTGAGATCTTGTGAACCTTCAGCCGTGGCTCCTCGTGGATATGCTTGTCGCAGAATTCAATAAGCTCCTCATAATAACGTTTCAACGACGCTTTGTCGTTTCTAAGAAACATCATTTTAATGATGTCTTGATAGAAAGTGGCCAGTGAACAAAGCAGCGACTTCTTACTGAGTTGTTTATCCTGGCGACAGGATGCGATGCCTTCCTCCAACACATGTTGTAAAAACGCGTCATCATTAAGGTGACTCGCAACTTCTGCCGACAAATGAAGCATGTCTAAATATTCCTTGAAGAGTTGGGTGGCAAAAAGACTGTTTTTTCTGCGTTTATACTGAATGATCTTTTCCGTCATTTCCACCGCTTTGGGGTACTGGTCGTTCTGATAGTATTCTTTGCTAAGCAATAGCAGGTCGCTGCAATACACATAATCACTCAATCGGAATGATTCAATGCAACTGTGGTCAAAATAATGGATGATCTTTTCCAAACTCTTGATGGCTTTTTCGTGTTGTTCCGACATCACTTCAATTCTGGCTCGCGAGGAGTGTAACGTCATCTCATACAGAGGTTCTTTCCGTTGGAAGCTCTCATACAACGCCAGCGCCTTTTCTATGTGGGCGAAAGCTTTGTCATAGTCCTCGTTGTTCGTGTAACCCAAGGAGACCATGTGGTGTGTCTCCGCCAGAATCGATTGGAATGCACTGTCATTAGGGTTGCTTTCTAATAGATTTTCACTGAATTGAACGGCTTCTGTAAAGGCAATCTCTGCCTCAACTGGCATGTCCTTCTCGAAGAGTTCACAGCCTTCGTCCACTTTGTTGAGGACATAATCCAAATGTTTCCTTAGTTTAAGTAAATCTTGTTTAATCGTTGCCATAATATTATTTGTTTCGATATAAATCACCTGCAAATATATGGAGGTTCTTTATATCGAAGCAAATAATATTGTTGAATAAAATTCAAATACTTAAAATGCGTGAACGACAGCGTCGTTAAGGTTGCTCTTCTTCAAATAGCATCAGCTGGTTTTCAGTGACATAGAGTTCAGCAGGAACCTCATATTCATAGTTGCTGATAAAGCGGGAGATGCTTCGTTTGATCAATTTGATGGGTGTGGTCCGCCTTGCCTTGCAATAGTTTTTCAAGGAACGATATTGTCCCTGTGAGAGTTTAAATGTAATCGCATGGTATTGATAACTTTTGCGCGATCGTTTGTTTTTCTTGTTCTTGCTCATGGCTGCGGTGGTATTATCTTCATCCAAGGATATCCTTGCAGCTGAGAATCAGCTGGGCAAAGCGCTCGGCCTCGGCCTCGGTCTTGCCTTCGGAATAAATCCTGATGATGGGTTCTGTATTCGATTTGCGCAGATGTACCCATCCTTCATCGAAGTCGATTTTGACACCGTCGATGGTAGTGACTTTCTCGTCTTTGAATTTCTCGGCAAAACGGGCGAGGATGGCATCGACATTCATGTCGGGTGTGAGTTGGATTTTGTTTTTCGACATGAAATAGGGGGGATAGGTCTTCTTGAGTTCAGAGCATTTGATTCGTTTCTCGGCGAGTTGTGTGAGGAAGAGTGCGGTGCCGACGAGGGCGTCGCGTCCATAGTGAATGGCAGGGTAGATGACACCGCCGTTGCCTTCGCCACCGATGACAGCTCCTACTTCCTTCATCTTCTCGACCACATTGACTTCTCCGACGGCGGCGGCATGGTATTCTTGGCCATGGGAGCGGGTGACGTCACGCAAGGCACGGGTGGAGGAGAGGTTGGAGACGGTGGGACCTGGGGTGTGCCTCAGGACGAAGTCGGCCACAGAGACCAGGGTGTACTCTTCTCCAAATAGCTCGCCGTCTTCCTTGACGAACACGAGACGATCCACATCGGGGTCAACGACCACGCCGAAGTCACATCCTTGCTCACGAACATAACGGCAGATGTCGGTGAGGTTCTGGGCCAGCGGCTCTGGGGTGTGCGCGAAGCGTCCGGTGGGTTCGCAGTTTAATTCGAGGATGTCTTCCACACCCAAGGCTCTGAGCATCTTGGGTATGGCAATGCCACCAGTGGAGTTGACTGCATCGACAGCCACTTTGAAATGTGCGGCCTTGATTGCTTCACGGTTGACCAAGGGTAAGTCAAGGACTTGCTGGATATGACGGTCAATCCATCCGTCCACTTGGGTGTAGCTTCCGATTTGTTCGATGGGCACGAACTCGAACTCGTCGCGCGAGGCTACATCAAGCAGCCAGGCACCTTCCGAAGCTGAGATGAACTCGCCGCGGTTGTTGAGGAGCTTCAGCGCGTTCCACTGGGCAGGGTTGTGGCTGGCAGTGAGGATGATGCCGGCGTCAGCCTTCAGTCCCGTCACTGCAACCTCGGTAGTGGGTGTGGTGCTTAACCCGATGTCAAGCACGTCGGCTCCCATGGCTTGTAAAGTGCCACATACAATCTGGTTTACCAGAAATCCTGACAGACGGGCATCGCGACCGACTACGATGCGTGGCCGTTCAACACCGCCACGCTGGATAAACTTCACAAAGGCTGCGGTGAATTTCACCATGTCGATGGGGGTTAGGTTATCTCCTGGAAGGCCTCCGATAGTACCACGGATGCCGGATATGGATTTGATTAGTGTCATAGTTATACTTTTTTGTTCGTTTTTACGTTGTTTGTATTTGAAGCTTGCAAATTTATTATTTTTGTTTTAAAAATACAACTATGAATAAAATACTCTTTTTTCTCACAGTCGTTTTTCTTGCAGGAAACACTTTCCTTCATGCCCAGGATATGAACAAAACCGACAATAAAGGGCGTCGTCAAGGCCCGTGGACCGACTTCTACGCCAATGGTCAGAAACGTTATGAAGGCCAGTTCAAGAATGGATTCTGCGTGGGGGAGTTCAAGTATTATGACGAGCAGGGAAACCTGAAAGCTATCAATACCTTTGATAAGTCGGGGACACGTGCCCTCAACAAGAGCTATTCCGATGGACGGATGGTGGCCACAGGGTATTATGTAAACCAGAAGAAAGAAGGGGAGTGGCGTTATTATTCCAAAGAGAACGGCAAGCTGCTGCTTGTGGAAGAGAACAAAGAAGGCAAGGTGCATGGGAAATCCACCGTTTACAACCCTGTGAACGAGCGTGTGGCGGAAGAGGCGGTATATGTTGAAGGGAAACGCAACGGGCCAGCCAAGCAGTATTACGACTCGGGAGTGTTGATGATGGAATGCCAATACCAGAATGACCAGCTTGAGGGGCCAGCAAAGACTTATTATCCCTCAGGAGCATTGAAAGAAGAAGGCAGTTTTAGACAAGGGCAGAAGACCGGTGTCTGGAAGACGTATAATGAGGATGGTGACGAAGTGAACAAAGAGAACTACAGCGCTCCTGTACTGGGGCCTACGGACAACCTTTGAGAAGGTCGTCCACATTCTGTCGGCCATGTTCTTTTGAGGCTTTATAATAATAGCATGACATGTCGATGTCGTTCTTGACGAAATAAATCCTACCCAAGGTAAACTCCGCGTCTGCATAGTTGGGCTTGATTTCCAAGGCCTTTTCCAAGTCAACAATCGCTTCGTCAATCAGGTTCCTGTTGAACTTGCAGCATCCGCGGCAGTAGTATGCCTCATAGTTGTTTTTATTGTATTTGATGGCTTCGGTAAAGCACTCTTCTGCCTTTGTGTACATGGCATGGTCAAGCATATACGTAATTCCTTCGTCAAAGGCGCGTTGTGATTTTTCAGGACTTTCACAGCAGCACATCAAGAGACAAAAAGCGGCAGCAGTGAGGAGACTTGTTTTTTTCATAGGGGGGAAGGTGTTTCGTTTCATGACGCAAAAGTACGAATTATTTCTGAAACCTCATTGACAATCTTCTCGAGTTGTTCTTGACTCTTGGCCTCGGCGAGGAAACGGAGATAGGGCTCGGTGTTGGAAGGCCTGATGTTGAGCCACCAGTCTTGATAGTCGAGGCGATAGCCGTCGAAGTCGAGGAAACGCTCGGGCTGTTGGATGGCGGTGAAATGGTCGCGCACGGCATCCATGGCCTCCTGTTTGCGGTCCAGCTTGAAGTTGATTTCACCGGAGTTGTGATAGGAGGATATTTCATGGATGATGGAGCTCATGGTACGGCCTTGACGTTTGAATTCAGCGAGCAGTCCAAGCACGATGGATGCTGCCAGCAATGCGGAGTCGGAATAGTAGAAGTCGCGGAAGTAATAGTGTCCTGCCAGTTCTCCGCCATAAACGCCATCGAGTTCGCGAAGCTTGAGGGCGGCGTAGGCACGTCCCACACGCCAGGTCTCTACATGGGCTTGGTAACGGTTGAGGTATTCTTGGATGGCTCGTGAGCTGCGGATGTCTTGAAGCACAATGCCTTTCTCATGCCGTTGCCCGATGAAGTAGTTGCCCAGAAAGGCGATGATCAGGTCGGGAGAGATGAAGTTCCCCTCCTCATCGATGAAGGTGATGCGGTCCGCGTCGCCGTCAAAGAGCAGCCCGATGTCACAGCCTTTCTCTTTCACCAAAGCTTTGATTTGCTCTTGGTTGACGGCTTCAAGTGGGTTGGGCTCATGGCTGGGGAAGTTGCCGTCAAGGGTGTCGTTGATATAATGAGCCTTGCCAATCAGCTCGTGGACGAACAGCGACGACATGCCGTTGCTGCAATCCACGGCAATGTTTAAGTTGTCGTGGCTGCCAACGTAGCTACGCTGGAATGCGAGGTAATCCTCCTTCACCTCTTTGTGCCGGATCACTCCTTTTTGTGTGGCGGGGATGCATGGCTGGTCGCTCTCCACCAAGGCTTCCAAACGGTGCAGTCCTGTGTCATATCCCACCGGTAGCGCGTTGGTCTTGGAGATCTTCAAACCGTTGTGATTCTTGGGATTATGGGAAGCCGTGATCATCACAGAGGCATCATAGCCATAACGTGCGGTACTCCAATACACCATAGGGGTGGTGGAGAGTCCGATGTCATCTACATCGATGCCACGGTCGGTGATGCCTTTGGTGAGTGCATCGAACAGCGTGTCGGATGAAAGACGGATGTCGCGTCCCACCAGAATAGTTTTCGCTTCCAGGATGTCGTGCAGGAAATATCCAATTCTATAGGCGATGTCTTCGTTGAGGTCCTTGCCCCATTCGCCCCTAATGTCGTATGCTTTAAATGCCTTCATGTTTTAATGATTGAGTTTATTAAGTGCTCTCTGGTACCTTTCTGCGTTTCGGTTGTGCTCACTGAGGGTTTTGGCGAAATTATGGTAGCCGGAGAAATCTTCTTTGGCGCAAAAATAATAAAAATTATGTTTTTCCGCATTCAAGACCGCATTTATTGCAGCTAAGGAAGGGATGCAGATGGGTCCGGGAGGAAGTCCTATATATTTATAGGTGTTGTAGGGGGATTCTATTTCCTTGTGAATATTGAGTACTCGTTTCAGCTCGAAGTCACCCGAGGCGAAGACGAGGGTGGGGTCAGCTTGTAGCAGCCATCCGTCACGAAGCCGGTTGAGATATACCCCGGCGATGCGGGCCATCTCATCGGTTTTGTTCGTCTCCTTATCGACGATGGATGCCAAAGTGCTGATTTCTACGGGAGTGAGTTTCAATGCCTTGGCTTTGTTCTTTCTTTCTTCATTCCAGAAATGCTCGTATTCACGCTTCATTTTCTTGACAAACTGGTCGGCACTGGTGTTCCAGTAAAACTCGTAGGTGTTGGGAAGGAACATCGCGGGGATGGTTCTTGTGTTGAACCCCAGGACTTGAAGGCTGTCGCTGTTGCTCAACATGGCTACCAGCTCGGCGGAGTCGGCTTCGATTTGTTGGCTGATACGTCCAGCAAGCATCTTGACATCACGTATGTTGTTGAAAGTGAGTCTCACCGGCGTTTGCAATCCTCCTCTCAGCAAGTTGATCAGCTGGTTGTTGCTCATGCCGTTTTTCAGGATATATCGACCGGGTTTGACATGGTCGGGATAGTCCTTTTTGAGGGCAAGCCATTCAAAACTGGTTTTGTCGGTTATCAAGTGGTGCGTGTAAAGGGAGTCCAACACCTCGGAGAATGTGGCGTTGGTGGGGATATAAAGAGAAAACTCCTGACGTTCTGGGGTGAAGACATTGGGTTTCATCACGGTATTGAAGAGACGGTAGCCGAAAAACAGGGCGATTAAAATCAATACGCTGAAAGTCAGGATGATAATCCGTTGTATGCGTTTTCTTTTTTGTGCAGTTGGTTGGTTGTTTTTTTTCATTGGGCAAGATGTGAGGGGTTGATGAATTGATAAAACAGGGCGTCGATGAATCCTTTTGGGGTTTTGATCCAGTCTTTTCTTTTACCGCCATATTGGAAACCCAACCCTTGAAAGAGCTGCTGGCTGGCGAGGTTGGTCTCATCGATGAGGCAATGGACTTGGTGGACCATGACATCGTTGAACAGATAGTCCAAAAGCAGTGTGATGGCTTGTGAGGCATAGCCTTGGTGCCGGTGGGCTTCGTCAATCAAGATGCCAACACCGACCCTTTCGTTGATGGGGTCGTAGTCGAAGAGGTCAACACATCCGACAGGGGAGGTCGCTGGCAGGATGTGAATCATCAACCGCATTTGCTTGTTGGTGACCAGGTCGCCATTGCTCAGGAGAAATTGCTCGATTTGGAAACGTGAGGTGGGGGCGTAGGTCTCGCTGACCCGCCATATTCTTCGGTCGTTTTCCCAACTGTAGATCAAGTCGGCATCTTCTGGTTCGGCGATGCGAAGTGACATTTTGTCATCTGTGATAAACATAGTATTTTTTTGTTGTTTTGGATGGGTATAAATATTAGTGTGGCATATTATTTGATGTTTTACAATCTCTTGGATTTTTTTGCCAAAAATACACTTTTCGAGACAATAAAGGCGAAAAAAGTGCATTAATGAAGAAGACCAAAATAAATTGAGAAGAATAACCAACAATTAACTGATAGAATGATGCGTGTTAACAGAATGATGATGACCGCTATGAAGTCGGTCAGCCTTGCTGTCGCCCTTTTTGGAATGGTGGCATGCAATGAAAAGACAGTTTCAGAAGACGTTGCAAACAACGAACAAAACACTGTGGTAGAGCAAGTTCAGCCTGCGGCACAAGTGCATCGCGCGGCTTTTCTCCCCACGGAAAACACTCCTGATTTTGTGAATGCGGCAGAGGCAAGTGTCAATGCCGTGGTGCATATCAAGACTACCATCGTTCAGAAAAGTGCTTCGTATAATGATTTCTTTGGTGCTTTTCTGGAACATCTTTATGGCATTCCGGGCCAGTCTCAAAGCAACACCATGGTGGCTTACGGCTCTGGTGTGGTGCTTTCTCCTGATGGTTACATCGTGACGAACAACCACGTGGTGGAAGGTGCTGACGAGGTGGAGGTCACCTTTAATAATAAGGTGGTGCGTCAAGCTGTCATCGTGGGTACGGATCCTTCTTCCGACCTTGCGTTGATCAAAGTGGAAGGAAGCGATTTCGACTATTTGGTGTTCGGCGACTCCGACAAGGTGAAAGTAGGCGAGTGGGTGCTGGCTGTAGGTAATCCTTTCAACCTGACTTCTACCGTGACCGCTGGTATTGTGAGCGCTAAAGCCAGAAATATCGGCATCTTGGGTGAAGGCAGTAATGTGGAATCCTTTATCCAGACGGATGCGGCTGTGAACCGTGGCAACAGTGGTGGTGCTCTGGTCAACACCCGTGGCGAACTCATCGGAATCAATGCGGCCATCGCTTCCCATACGGGATCATACGAGGGCTATTCTTTCGCCATCCCTTCCAACATCGTACGCAAGGTGGTCGATGACCTCTTGATGTATGGTGAGACCCAACGTGCTTACATCGGCATCTATCCTCAGGAGATGGATGCGGATAAGGCTGACAAGGCTGGCATGAAAGACATCAAAGGTGTTTATGTCGCGGATGTTGTCAGTGATGGCGCTGCAGAAAAGGCTGGTATCAAAGCCGGTGATGTCATGACCCGTATCAACAATAACGAGATCAACACCACGACACAGCTTCTGGAGGTGGTCCGTCAATACCGTCCTGGCGACGAGGTGGAGGTGGAAATTATCCGTAACGGGAACGCCCGCACCTATACCGTCGGGTTGCTCAATGAGTCGGGTTCCACTGAGGTGGTCAAAAAAGGCGATAGCTTCTACAACGCTACCTTTGGTGTGGTGCTTCAGCCTGTTACGAAACAGGAGATGAAGAACCTTAAGATTAACAGCGGCTTGAAGATTGTGGAGATTCGCCAAGGCGCGTTCCAAGGCGCTGGGGTGGAAGGCTTCATCATCACCGCCGTTAATGGCAAAGCCGTCTCCTCTAAAAACGACCTGGAATCGGCCATTGCTTCAAAACGTTCGCGTAAGACCTATATCGAAGGGGTTTATCCGAACGGCATGAGGATGAACTTTGAGTATTATAACTAATAAAAACAATCAATTTTTAAAGGAAGATTATGAAACAGTTAAAGATCACAAAATCCATCACCAATCGTGATGCGGGTACTCTTGAGAAGTACCTTCAGGACATCGCGAAGGAGCCTTTGGTGACTCCCGAAGAGGAGGTCGAGCTGGCTCAACGTATCAAGGCAGGAGACCGCAAGGCTCTCGACCAGCTGGTGAGGGCCAACTTGAGATTTGTCGTGTCGGTGGCCAAACAGTATCAGAACCAGGGACTCTCGCTTCAAGATTTGATCAACGAGGGTAACGTGGGACTGATCAAGGCTGCCCAGCGTTTCGACGAGACTCGCGGGTTCAAGTTCATCTCGTATGCAGTCTGGTGGATCCGTCAGTCCATCCTTCAGGCCGTGGCGGAACAGGCTCGCATCATCCGTCTTCCCCTGAACCAGGTGGGCGCTATCAGCAAACTTAAAAAGACTGCTGCCATGCTGGAACAGGAATACAATCGCAAGCCTTCCGCTGAGGAGCTTGCCAAGGAGATGGACCTTTCGGAAGCGAAAGTGCAAAGCCTGATGGGGATGAACATGCGTCAGATCTCGACGGATGCCCCGTTGGATGATGACGAAGAGGGTAACTTCCTCGATGTATATGTTGAGCAGGACTCTGTCGCTACCGATGAGGCCGTCGAGAACGAGAGCAACCAGAACGCCATCCAGCGTTCTCTGAGTTGCCTTACCGACAAGGAGCGCCATGTCATCAACATGTACTACGGCATCGGTACTCCCCGTGAGTATTCGCTGGATGAAATCGCTTTGGATCTTGGCATCTCGCGCGAGCGTACCCGTCAGATCCGTGACCGTGCCCTGAAACGTCTGAAAACGGGAACCAGCTCTTCTTTGTATCAGATGTATATGAATCAATAGTTTTTTTATCTTTGCAGGTGAATTAATCATGATCGTTTAAAACCTTTCTGAATATGAAAAAATACGAATTGATTTCGCTGCCTTACGCAGCCGACGCCTTGGAACCCGTGATTAGCAAAGAGACTATAGGATTCCATCATGGCAAACACCTGCAAGCTTACGTCAACAACCTGAATGCCGCCATTGAAGGCACGAAGTATGAGGACATGCCGCTTGAGGAGATCGTGAAGACCTCCGAAGGCGGCGTGTTTAACAACGCTGGTCAGATTCTGAATCACAACATGTATTTCACCCAGTTCCGTGCTCCGAAAGCCGACAACCGGCCTGTGGGAAAGATAGGGGAGGCCATCGAGGCACAGTTTGGCTCTTTTGAGGCATTCAAGGAAGAGTTCACGAAGAAAGGAGCCACTTTGTTTGGCTCTGGCTGGGTGTGGCTCTCCGCTGACGCGGACGGGAAGCTGGTGATCACTCAGGAGACTAACGCGGGCAATCCTGTGCAGCGCGGGCTGAAACCTCTGCTGACCTTCGATGTGTGGGAACATGCTTATTATCTTGATTATCAGAATCGTCGTCCTGATCATCTGGCTGCCTTGTGGCCTATTATCAACTGGGATGTCGTCAATGCCTATTATGTTTAACATTTAATCCTAATCAACGGTCTTTTGACAAGACTGGATTGTGGTTTGAAATGAAAAAATCAAGTAAAATTTTTTTAGGCATCGGCATCTTAGCGATACTGGCTTTGGCGGGATGGTTTTTCTTTAAGTTTTATTTCGTCTTTGGCAGTGGCGTGAAAGCCGGGGAGATGAATTTCTTTGTTTATAAAGGGTACATCTTCAAGACCTACGAGGGTCGTTTGATCCAAGCTGGATATAACTCGAAAAACAGCACATCGACCATCCAATCGAACGAGTTCAACTTTTCCGTCAAGGAAGAATCGGTGGCTCGTCAACTGGAACGTTGCGCAGGGAAACACGTGGAGTTGCATTACAAGGAATACCTTGGGGCGTTGCCTTGGCGTGGCATGAGTAAATATGTCGTTGACAGCGTCCTCAGCATCGAGCCTGCGAATAACACCATCTCTTTCCCCGTCGAAGTGGATTCGGAATGATTCCTTTTCATTATTTTTGTCGAAAGTTTGTTTTGCTCTGAATTATTTCCTACCTTTGCGCAACTAAATTACGTTAACATTAAAAATGATTACCATGGATAATTACGAAAGCTCATTGAAACTCTGGAATGAGAATGAAAAAGCCGCTAACGAATTGATCAACATCGTCGGCAAACTTTGGTATGACAAGTCTGTTGAACTGATTCTTCTCCGTTCCCTTTTGGTGAACCGTGGTTCAGGAAAGATCTTGAACAAGCATCTCCGTGCTGAGGCTGTGTTGGGCAAGCCCGTCCGTGTGCAGGACTCACTGTTGATTGCAAAAGCGCTTCTCGCTGAGAATCTCGCTCCAGCCCGTATTGATATCGGACGTTTGAACTCTGAATGGACGGACGAGCGTGAAAAATATGACAACAACATCACTGCTTTTGTGCGTGACAAACTTAGCTATATCATCGATGCCCTTCCGCGTAGCAACAAGGTGCAGGATGTGATTCTTTATGGTTTCGGTCGTATCGGTCGTATTCTCTGCCGTGAGATGACGGAGATGGCTGGCAACGGCTCCGCTTTGCGTGTCCGCGCCATCGTCACCCGCAAGAACTCACCGGAGGACATCGCCAAACGTATCAACCTGTTCCGCACTGACTCTGTGCACCGTTATTTCCACGGTGTGTGCCGTCCGCTGATTGAGGAGAATGCCATGGAAGTCAACGGCCAGAAGATTCTCTTCTTGGAAGCCAAGAATCCTGAGGATCTCGACTATGAAGCCTACGGGATCCATGATGCGCTGTTGATCGACAACACGGGCGCATTCCGTGACAGAGAGTCCCTGGAACGTCATCTCAAGGCCAAAGGTGTCAGCAAAGTGCTGCTCACCGCTCCTGGCAAGGGTGACATCCCGAATGTGGTGTACGGCGTCAACCAAGACACGCTCGACCTGAAGAATGAGAAGATCTTCTCCGCTGCTTCCTGCACTACCAACGCCATCGTTCCTGGTCTGGAAGTCATGATGAACAACTTCGGCATCGTGAAAGGCCATATCGAGACCATCCACAGCTACACCAACGACCAGAACTTGCTGGATAACTACCACAAGAAAGAGCGCCGTGGACGTTCCGCCGCCTTGAATATGGTGATCACTGAGACGGGTGCTGGCAAAGCTGCCGCCAAGGCCATCCCGGCACTGAAAGGCAAACTCACCAGCAACGCCGTCCGCGTTCCTACGCCGGATGTGTCACTGGCAGTGCTCGCCTTGGACCTTGAACGTGAGACCACCGTTGAAGAAGTCAACGAAGCCTTCCGCGTCGCCTGCCTCGAAGGTAATTTGATTGAGCAGATCCGCTTCAGCCAGAATACCGAGTTCGTCTCTTCCGACGGCATCGGCGACTCCTGCGCCTGCATCTTCGACGCTCCCGCCACTAAGGTGTCCGCTGACGGCAAGACCGTGATCCTCTATCTGTGGTACGACAACGAGTTCGGCTACAGCAACCAAGTGATCCGTCTCGCCAGACATATCGGAGAAGTGAAGAGTTACCGTTATTATTAAGATGTCAGAAGACAGAAGTAAGAAGTTTAGATGAACAAATCATCACTTATTGGTTTTATCCTCATTGCGGCGATTCTGTTTGGGTGGATGTGGTGGATGCAACCTTCCCAAGAAGAAATCGCCGAGCAAAAACGGATTCAAGACTCCATCAGGATGGCGCGCCAAGAGGCCGCCATCCTTGATTCAATACGGCTTGCTGAAGAACAAAAAAAACTTGCAGAGACCCAGGCCTTGGCTGCCACAACCGTCGCCATGGACTCTTCCAGCATGGCCGCCGAGCAATATCGAATCAGACATGACAAATACGGCGCGTTCGCCTCAGCAGCCGAAGGCCAAGAACACTATTGGACAGTGGAGAACAAACTGCAAAGAATTGTGTTCTCCAGTAAAGGCGGCTTCATCAAAGAAGTGGAACTGAAGGACTATAAGACCTACGACACAATGCCATTGCTCAGCTTCGACCCTGAGACCGCGTTGTTCGACTTGTCGTTCTTCGCCAACAACCGTATCATCAACACCTCACAGCTGTTTTTTCAACCCTTCCTGAATGGACAACCTTGCACAAGTGATCATATCACTGTGGGCGAAGGCGACAGCGTCGTCTTCACCCTAAGGGCATACGCCGAAGGCCTTGATGCACAGCCTGCCGAAGGACAATATCTGGAATACGTTTACACGATTCCTTACGACAACTATATGTTCGACTGCAACCTCCGCACCGTGGGACTGAAGGACATCATCGCCAACAATGTCAACTATTTGAACCTGGATTGGAAGGTGGATCTGCTTCAGCATGAGAAAGATGTGGACCGGTTCATCAACACCACCGTCTATTACAAGCCTCTGAACGAAACGGACGTGGATCGTGTCGATGATCGCAGAAAAAAGGAAGAGACGGTCAACACCAAACTCAACTGGGTGTCGTTTAAAGAGCGTTTCTTCTGTAATGTCATCGTCGCTAAAAATGGTTTCTCCAGCGCTAAGATGGGCGTGAACAACGATCATGAGGGGAATCCCAAGTATCTGAAGTCCATGTTCTCAAGTATGGAGATCCCCTATAATGTGAATGAGGATGTCAACGATTTCCCCATGTCGTTCTATTTCGGGCCTAACCATTTCAAGACCCTGCGTAAGTATCATCTGAACTTACAGCGTCAGATCGATGTGGGTAATTTCTTCTTGATTCGCTGGATCAACTACGTCGTCATCTATGTGTTTGACTGGCTGGGATCATACGGCTGGAACTATGGTATTGTGATTTTGATTTTGACGATTCTTATCAAGATTCTGTTGTTCCCGATTGCCTTCAAATCGTACAAATCATCCGCTATTACCCGCGTGCTGAAGCCTGAGATGGAGGCCATCAATGCGAAATATCCCAAAGAAGAGGATGCCATGAAGAAACAACAGGCCATCATGAACTTGCAGAAACAAGCGGGAGCCAGCCCTACCTCGGGTTGTATCCCCATGTTGCTCCAGTTCCCGATCCTTATCGCCGTGTTCCGTTTCTTCCCGTCGTCCATCGAGTTGCGTCAGCAGTCCTTCCTTTGGGCGGAAGACCTTTCCACCTACGACAGCATCCTGGACTTGCCTTTCAACATCCCGGGTTATGGTGACCACGTGAGCCTCTTCTGCTTGCTGATGACTGTCACGACTTTCATCTATACATACGTGAATAACAAACAGATGGACGTGACTGCCAATCCACAGATGAAAGGCATGAAAATCATGATGTATCTCATGCCTATCTTGTTCTTGGGTATCTTCAACAGCTATTCCGCCGGTTTGAGCTATTATTATATGCTCGCCAACATCATCACCTTCATCCAGATGTTTGTCTTCCGCAAGATGATTGATGAGGACAAGGTGCGTGCGACGATCGAAGAGAACAAGAAAAAGCCTGTGAAGAAATCACGATTCCAGCAACGTCTTGAGGCGGCGCAGAAAGCGCAGCAACAACAATTGAGAAACGCTAAACGCTGATTGATATGAACACTCTTGAATCCTTTCTTGAAACCATCAGCGCAACCCGCAAGGTGTGGCTGCTTGAGGCGATGACCGGCATGTTTGCTATGCTCGAAGACTCAGAAGGCAACTCTTATATCCCTGTTTGGGAATCAGAGGAAAAAGCCCAAAAGGCCGCAGTGGCGGATTGGGAAGACTATGAGGTTACCGACATGGGCTTCTCCGAACTCGCCGTTTGGTTGAAAGAGCTGTCCCGGGACGAGATTGACATCGCTGTCTCACCCGAGAAGGATGGCGAAATCATGGCCATCGCTTCCTCCAACTTCCGCAAATGGGTCAAACCTATGGCGGATGACTCCTATAAAGAAGAACCAGAAGACGATGACGACGACTTCGACTATGGCGACGGTTGGGCTGAAGAGTGGTAATTCAACACTATGAAAAGCAGGCTTTTCGGCGTACTCTTATTCATTGAGACCATGGCACTGTTGCTGACTGCGGCAGTGTCATGGTTTTATCATGTAAGATGCGGCGAAAACGACTACATGGCTTTTCTGATTACCGCTGCGATCACTGGCGGAGTCGGCTTGGTGTTTTATCTCGCAGGAAAGGTTTGGAAGAAGGGATACGACAATGATGACACTTTTGTGATTGTCTCGCTGTCATGGATCATGTATTCCTTGTTCGGGATGTTGCCATTCCTGCTCAGTGGCTCCATTGACAATGTGACAGATGCTTTCTTTGAGACCATCTCGGGTTTCACGACGACAGGTTCCACCATCTTGGAGAATGTGGATCAGCAGACTCATGGCATTTTGTTTTGGAGGGCCATCATGCAGTGGATGGGTGGTTTGGGTGTCGTGGTTTTCACGCTAGCTTTTATCCCGACAGTGACAAGGGCGTCAAAAACCTCATTGTTCGCAGCAGAGTCTCCCGGGATGAGTGTGGAGAAACTGTCGCCATCGATGCATGTCACCGCGCGCATCCTTTGGACCATCTACATCTTTATCACGTTATTATGTGCATTCCTTTATTCATTGGGACCCATGTCGTTGTTCGACGCGGTTTGCCATGCCTTCACCACCATCTCCACGGGTGGCTTTGGAACGCACCAGGATAGTCTGGGATATTTCCAGTCGGATTACGTTGAATACGTGGCGATCTTTTTCATGATTATCTCTGCAATCAACTTCTCGATGTTTTACTTTTTGGCTTCAGGCCGATGGGACTTGCTTTTCAAAAACGAGGAGGTTGATTTGTATCTGAAATCTATCATTGTGATGACCTTGTTCTTTGTGGGGTTGTTCGTTTTGGCTCCTCGGTTGAATGGGGTGACCGAACAACAATTAGCCGCATTCCCGAAAGGAGGGGAGGAGCTATTCGAGACCTCCTTGTTCCATGTGGCTTCCATGTTGTCGAACACGGGTTTTTCAGGCCGTAACTCCAATTACGACTTATGGGGGATGCTTTTTGTGATTCCCACACTGCTGATGCAAATTGTTGGTGGTTGTGCCGGTTCGGCGAGTGGTGGTGTCAAGATGGCGCGTGTCATCGTCATCTTCAAGTTCATCAAAAACGCCTTGAAGGAACTGATTCACCCTACTGGAATGTTTTCGCTGAAAGTTTCGGGGCAAACCATTGATGAACGCACTGTCAGAAGAGTATCCAGCTTTTTTTCCTGGTTTATTATTCTCTTGGTGATTAATGTGGTGGTTTTGACGTGTGCGGGTTTGAGTGTGGAAGACGCTGGGGTCGCTTTCATCACCTATTTTAGTAATCTGGGAGTTGGCTCGGGAGCCACTGGCCCTGATGCGAGTGTAGCTGATTTGCCAAACTTAGCCAAATGGTTGTTTTGCCTTGACATGTTGCTTGGCCGTTTGGAGATTTTCACCGTCTTGCTGATTTTCTTCCGTTCCTCTTGGGTGACGAAGGAGGGGAGAGGTTAGAGGTGGAAAGAGATAATAATAGCCGAGGGTGGAGCAAGCTCCGCCCTCGGCTGTTTTATGAGGCTTGGTTGAGAAAGCCTTTGTTAATTAATAAAGGTGAGAGTTCCGTTTTGGACGGTTACTGTGATTGGCTTGGTTTTGTCAACCTCATCAGCAAGGATCATCCTTGACAACTCATTCAGCAGCTCACGTTGCATCATACGTTTCACTGGACGCGCGCCATATTGCGGGTCGTAGCTTTGACGGGCGATGAGATCCACCGCTTCGTCGGTGATGTTGATGCTAATGCCGTTGTCGTCAAGCATCTTCTTCACGTGGTCGAACTGCATCCTCACCACTTCGGCGATTTGGCTCTCGTTCAAAGGACGGAACATGATGATGTCATCGACACGGTTCAGGAATTCCGGCCTCATGAACTGCCGCAACTGGTTCATGACTTCGTTCCGGGTCTGCTCGAATACGATGTCAGAAGTGGCTGAGGCGGCATCTGCCATTCGCTCCTGGATGATGCTAGCACCGATGTTGGACGTCATAATGACGATGGTGTTCTTGAAGTCAACGGTACGTCCCTTGTTGTCGGTGAGTCGTCCGTCGTCAAGTACCTGGAGCAAGATGTTGAACACGTCGGGGTGTGCTTTCTCGATTTCGTCGAGCAGGATGACTGAGTAGGGCTTACGCCGCACGGCTTCTGTCAACTGGCCGCTTTCCTCGTAGCCGACATATCCTGGAGGTGCTCCGATGAGTCGTGACACAGTGTGACGCTCTTGGTATTCAGACATGTCGATACGCACCATGTTGTTCTCGTTGTCGAAGAGGAACTCAGCAAGGGCTTTTGCTAGCTCGGTCTTGCCGACGCCGGTGCTGCCCATGAAGATGAAGGATCCGATAGGACGTTTCGCATCTTGTAAGCCTGCGCGGCTCCTTCGGATGGCGTCAGAGACTGCCTGTATGGCTTCGTCTTGTCCCACGACACGTTTGTGCAACTCGCGTTCGAGGTTCAGCAGCTTCTCACGCTCGCTTTGCATCATCTTCTTCACGGGGATGCCAGTCCACCGTGACACAATCTCGGCGACATCTTGATAAGAAACCTCTTCGTCGATCAGCGGATGGTCGCCCTGCACTTTCATCAATTCGGCTTTGGCCTTCTCGATGTTGGCCTCCGCGTCGCGTATCTTGCCATAACGTAACTCAGCGACTCGACCATAGTCGCCATCGCGTTCCGCTACGGCTGCTTGATGTTTGTATTGCTCGATATTGTTCTTCTCCTTTTGGATGATTTCCACAAAGTGGCGTTCTTTTTCCCATTTAGCTTTGATGGCTGTCTTTTGAGCGTTGAGTTTGTCGAGTTCTTCTCCTAGTTCGTTGACCTTCTTGGTGTCATTTTCGCGTTTCAGGGCCTCGCGTTCAATCTCCAGCTGACGGATGGCGCGTTCCACATTCTCGAGGTCTTCCGGCACGGAGTCGATTTGCAGACGGAGACGCGCAGCGGCCTCATCGATAAGGTCGATGGCTTTGTCGGGAAGGAAACGGTCGGAGATGTATCGCACGGAGAGCTGGACGGCAGCCACGATGGCTTCGTCGAGGATTCGGATGTGATGGTGGTTCTCATAACGCTCTTTCAAACCACGGAGGATGGAGATGGCGGATGCCTCGTCGGGCTCATCGACCATGACAATCTGGAAACGCCGCTCCAATGCTTTGTCCTTCTCGAAATATTGCTGGTATTCCTTCAGGGTGGTGGCTCCAATACATTGTAACTCACCACGTGACAAGGCGGGCTTCAAGATGTTGGCCGCGTCCATGGCGCCTCCCGTGGCACCGGCACCAACCAGGGTGTGGATCTCATCGATGAACAACACCACATCACCCGAGCTGTCAACGACTTCCTTGATGACGCTCTTCAGACGCTCCTCGAACTCGCCTTGGTATTTGGCACCTGCAATCAAGGCACCCATGTCAAGCGAGAAGACCATCTTGTTTTTCAGGTTCTCCGGCACGTCACCGTTGACGACACGCTGGGCCAGACCTTCCACGATGGCGGTCTTGCCGACACCCGGCTCGCCAATCAAAATAGGGTTGTTCTTGGTTCGACGTGACAGGATTTGTAAGACACGCCGGATCTCCTCGTCACGTCCTATCACGGGATCCAGCTTGCCCGCTTTGGCCAACTCATTCAGATTTTTGGCGTAGCGGCTTAATGATTCATACTTGTTCTGCATAATATTATTTTTTTTAGTTGTTCATTTGTTAGTCGGTTGGGGGGAATCAAAATTTTATCCAAATCCTTATTATAGGACAAAATGACATATATTTAAGATTTGTATGACAATTTGACATATTCTATAAATTATTACCGACAAATGGAAAAAAAGTTTATCTTTGCGGCACAATTGAAAACGATTTTTTATTTAACTGTATGGAAATCAAACGAATATTTGATCTGCTACCGAATTATCTGGAGCATTATGCGGATCAACCTGTTGCACTTGCTGGAAAAAAAGACGGTGAGTGGCGCAGATACAGTATTCAGGAATATATCGATCTCACCGATAAGTTGAGCTATGCGCTTATAGAACTGGGTATTCAGCCGGGTGACAAAGTGGCTTTTATTGTCACTAACCGTCCTGAATGGAACGTCATCGACATGGCGGTCATGCAGGTGGGTGCCATCAATGTTCCGATTTATCCTACCATCAGTCAGGAGGACTATCATTTCATCCTGAAAGATTGTGAGGCCAAGCTGGTGTTCCTGGATGGTCTGGCGGTGATGAATAAGGTTACCAATGTGCTGCCTGACATCCCGGGCTTGAAACAGGTTTACACCATGATTGACCGTGAGAAATATCCGTATTTCTCTCAGCTGATTGATTTGGGTACAGAACATCCACATCCAGAGGAACTTGAACGTCGCAAAGCCGCGGTGAAGAGCGAGGACTGTATGACGCTGATTTATACTTCTGGAACCACGGGCGTCCCGAAAGGTGTGATGCTTTCTCATTCCAACATCATCAACCAGGTGTTGAATGTCGTGCATATCATTTCATGCAAACCTGGAAGCATCGCTTTTTCCTTCCTGCCTGAATGCCATGCTTACGAGCGGCTCTTGATTTACACCTATCAATATAAAGGCATGGCGATTTATTATGCCGAGAGCTTGGCCACGCTTGCCGACAACATCAAAGAGTTACGGCCTTCCATGATGTGCTGCGTGCCTCGTGTGCTTGAACGTTTTTATGAAGGCATCATCGCTTCCGGCAAAAAGATGAAAGGCATTTCGAGAATGATTTTCTTCTGGGCGGTGCATCTTGCCGAACGCTATAAAATCGATGATGACAAACGTGGCTGGTTCTATAATCTGAAGCTGCGCATTGCCGACAAACTCGTGTACTCAAAGATTCGTGAGAAGATCGGCGCGGACCGTTTCGAGCGTGTGGTGTCGGGTGCCGCTGCCCTTCATGAGAAGTTGGCGGCCTTTTTCTCAGCCATTCAAATGCCTGTGTTTGAGGGTTATGGTCTTACCGAGACCTCGCCCGTCATTGCTGTGAGCGATCAGGGACCGCATCAGCGTGAGGTGGGGTGTGTAGGTCCTCCGTTGAATGGTGTCGAAGTGAGAATCACGGATGAAGGAGAGGTCGTTTGCCGCGGACATAACGTGATGATGGGCTATTATAAACGTCCCGACCTGACCGCCGAAGTCATCGACAAAGACGGTTGGTTCCATACCGGTGACATGGGGTGTTTCAACGAGAATGGCCTGCTGAAGATTACGGGCCGCCTGAAGAGTCTGTTTAAGACTTCGGGTGGTAAATACATCAATCCCGATGTCATCGAGACCAAGTTTTGTGGCTCCAAACTCATTGAGCAGGTGGTGGTTGTCGGTGAGAACCAGAAATTCGCGGGTGCTCTCATCGTTCCGAGCTTTACCTATCTGAAGACTTGGTGTGCCAAGCAGAAAATCAAGTTCACCACTCCTGCGGAGATGGTGCAGAATCCCGATATTCAGAAGCTATATTTCAAGGAAGTTCAGGACCTTAACAAGGGCTTGGGCGAGACCGAGAAGATTAAGAAACACGTGCTCATCGCTGATGAATGGACTGTAGCGAACGGATTGGTAACGCCTACGTTGAAAGTCAAGCGCAGAGTCATCGCCAATAAATATAAAGAGGTGATCGAGAAGATGTTTGAAGGGAACTAATACACAAAGAACCCTACAACACCCGACAAAACAATCAACAAAATCGGGTTAGCCTTAAAGAAATAGGAAGCCACAAAGGCGAGGACACAAATCACGATGCTGATGTTGTTCTCGCCTTTGCCTATTTGGACAAAGTTCTGGGAATTCATCATGGCCAGACCTGCCGCCAGGATCAGCCCGGCGATGGCGGGTTTCAATCCTTTCAGCACATTGCTCATCAAGGAGCCGTTTTTTTTGTTCATGAACAGCTTGATGATGAAATAGACCATGATGATGGAGGGCAGACAGAGGGCGAAAGAGGCCAGGAGGGAACCGAAGAATCCTCCGGTGGTATAACCCACGTATGTCGCCATGTTGATGGAGATCGGACCAGGAGTCATCTGTGAGATGGCCACCATGTCGGCAAACTCCGTGGTATTCATCCAAGCGTAATGGTCAACCACCTCATGCTGTATCAGGGAGAGCATGGCATAGCCGCCTCCGAAACCGAGTACACCGATTTTGATAAATACCCAAAGCAACTGCAGATAGACCATCATGAATTCTCCTTTAGGGCTTGTTTGACTTTCTTTTCCATAATCAACGCATAGATGATGCTTCCCGCAAGCGCCGCAAGAATGACGATGGCAGGGGAGACCTTGCACCACCAGATGAGGAAGACGGCGAGGATGGGGATGATGGCGGTCTTCCATGTGACTTTGGCCGACTTGATCATCCGCAGCGAAGGAGCAAGGATTAATGCCACCACGCAAGGACGGATGCCCTTGAAGACACGTTCCACAACGGGAAGGTCACGGTATTCCCTGAACACTGTCGCTAACAGCAAGATGATGGTGATGGAGGGAATGATAGCGCCAAGCATGGCTGCTACCGCACCTCTGACACCATTGATTTTGTGACCCACATACAAGGCGGTGTTCACCGCAAACACCCCGGGAAGCGATTGGACGACGGCAATCATGTCCCAAAACTCGTCCGAGGGAATCCAATGTTTTTTGTCAACAACCGCTTTTTCCACCATCGATAACATGGCGTAGCCGCCTCCCAATGTGAAGGCGCCTATTTTAAAAAAGGTGAAGAATAGCTGAAAGGCGGTTTTCATGCTGCAAAAATAATACTTTTGTTTTGGATAGTTCCTATAAAAATCGTACGTTTGCCATTTCGTTCTGAATTTAAATTTTAAGCATCATGAACATGACAATATTAGATGTGTCAGTAATGACCTTTGACCGGCCAGAAGCATGGCAATGGTTGCTCCAATTTTGCATCTTGGCAACGGCTTTGTTGTTAGGTAATCTCTGTAGAACCCAAATTCCTTTTCTTAAGAAAAGCTTACTGCCTTCAGCGTTGTTAGGCGGTCTTTTGCTCCTTGTTTTCAAGGCCATCCCTGGTTGTAAGGAGTTGATTAACAAACCCATGATGGAGGTGGTTACCTATCATGCCCTGGGTCTTGGTTTTGTTGCGTTAGCGTTGAAAAACAATAAGATTGAGTCGAAGTCATCGCCTATGAAAGTGATTGAGACAGGGGCACTCACTGCTTCGTCGTATGTTATTCAGGGTATTGTGGGATTGTTGGTCAGCATTCCTTTTTTCCTTTTCGGGAAACGGCTGTTCTATGCCGCGGGATTGTTGCTTCCGATGGGCTACGGCCAAGGTCCGGGACAAGCCTTGAACTTTGGAAAGATTTTCACCGGATGGGCAGAACAGCAGGGGCTGGAATTTGCTGGGGCTGATTTCGGTCTCTCTATTGCAGCCATGGGATTTATCGTGGGCAGTGTCATCGGTGTGGTGTACATGAATATCCTTCGTCGTAAGGGTAAGCTCTCCGCGAAGAAAATCAGGGATGCTCAAGTGAATAAGCTTGAGGATTATGAAGGAAAGAACGAGATTCCTGATGCGGAGTCCATCGACAAGCTATCGGTGCAGATTTCCATGGTGCTTTTTGTGTATTTCCTCGTTTATCTGTTCACAAACTGGATCCAGGGCATGGAACTGGGTAAATTCGGCACTAACACTTTGAAACCCATGCTTTGGGGATTCAACTTCTTGATTGGCACCTTGTTTGGCATCCTGTTCAAGAATATCTTGAACCGTTTCAAGAAGTCCAGGATCATTAAGCGTGAATACATCAACAATTACATGCTGAACCGTATCAGCGGTTTCTGTTTCGACATCATGATTGTGGCGGGTACTGCGGCAATCAACTTCGAGGAGTTTGGCAAGTTTGTACTGCCTTTCAGCATCATCTGCGCACTGGGTGCTTTGGCCACCTTTGTTTATGTGTTGTGGATTAGCAAACATCTCTATCCCGACTACCAATACGAGGGTTTCTTCTCGATGTTTGGCATGTTGACGGGCACAGCTTCCAACGGCATGATTTTGTTGCGTGAAATCGACCCCAAGTTTGAGACACCTGCTGCCAATAACTTGGTGCTTCAGACTTTGGCCGCCATTGTGTTGGGTTTCCCCGTGTTGTTGTTGATGGGCTTTGCTCCTCAAAGTTTACAGTCCACGTGGATTACCTTAGGGATATTGATTGTATTTTGGGCGGGGCTTACGGTGTTTATGCTTAGGAAGAAAATCTTTAAGAGATTTAAGAATTAAGAATTTAGAATTTAGAGGGAGCTAATAAAAAAGAGGGCGACTAAAAAGGTCGCTCTCTTTTTTTTGTTGGATGTAGAAGATTTTGCTATTTTTGTTTTAGGACTATAATTTGGCGAGATAAGAGCCAAAAATAGTCGAAATGCGTTCAAAAAGGCCTCCTTTATTGT
>JAEEII010000275.1 GCA_016281295.1 Bacteroidales bacterium | reverse complement strand
CAGCCCCCATCATCATCCACGGTAATTTTGTTTAAATGAATCACGGGCTCGGTGGTATTATTGTAAATGGTGAGCGGCGTGGCATCTTGCATCTGGGATATCCACAAGGTGTCCGTGCCGAAAGTCAACGTCTCCTCATAGCAAGGATATTGGGAGTATCCCTCAGTTTCCATTGCGTTGATGATGTTGTCGAGGGTGGGCGGATAAAGGTCGCGGACGGCAATGGTGTGGTCGGGACGGATGAGCATGAGGGTGGGGTAGAAACCCACAGGGATGCTTTGTGCGATTGTGTTACCGCCACCGTCGCGGCTGATGGTGGGGTATTCCACGCCTTGGGTTTCAACCCATGACTGGCATTCTTCATCGTGAGCATTGGGTGTGATTTCCATGAAGAACACATCGTTATCGTTGCAGCCAAAAAGCCGGTAGGCTTCTGTCACATCATTCATGATGTCGATGCTAAACGGGTCATCCAGAAGGAAGAAGTTGATGAATGCCGCCTGGCCGTTATCGAGGATGTCGTACAGGTGAATCTCGTTGCCATTGATGTCGGTGCCAGTGAAATCGGGCATGGTGTCAGGTTCCGGCTCGTTGCAGTCGTGCTCTTCAATGCCGTAATTCCCCAATGCATTGATGATGGTTTGGGCAGTAGCGATAGGATATAAATCTTGAATGGCGATGGAATGGTCAGGCATAATCAGGATGACGGTGGGGAAGGCGGTTATGTGGTATTGGTTGCAGATCGCTGTTCCCCCAGCAACACCGCTGATTGTTGGATATTCCACTCCATAATTGTTTACCCAGTTGATACAAGCCGCATCACTGTCGCCAGTGGCAATTTCCATAAAAAACACATCGTGCATGTTGCAGCCCAAGGCCGTATAGGCTTGGACAAGCTTAGGACAAGCCTGTTGGCAAGGACCACAGGTAGTGAAGAAGAAGTCGATAAGCACCGCTTGACCGCTATCAAGGATGTCGAACAAATGTACTTCGGTGCCGTGAACGTCAGTAGCTGTGAAGTCAACAGCTTGAGTGAGATTGGTTTGCGCTTTTAAACCAAATCCAATGGTTAGCGCGATTGCAAAAAGTAGTAATCGTTTCATGTTTAATTGTTTAGTTGTTTAATTGTTTATCTGTATAATTATAATTGTTGATTTGATTTTCGTTTTATAACGCTCAATTCTCAATTGTCTCGATAGTCTTTCTTCTTTGTTATTTTCAAGTCTTGCAGGGCTTGGGCTTTCACGTTGATGGTGAAATTCCAGCTCTTGTAATTACCGATGGGGATCCAATTAAATCGCATTTCCCAGCAGTGGAGGTCACGATAGATGTTAAGGGAGGTGTAGGAAAGTCCATGGTTGGTGAAGTCCCATCCGGTGGAAAAGGTGATTTTCCATTTCGGGGTGATGCTGATGTCGCCGTTTAAAGTAAGGGTTTGAACCACTTGATTGTTGGCGATACCCATGAAAGCGGCGTACGTGATGCTTGAGGAATGTCGTAGGTTGTAGCTCAGTGTCAGCGACCAGGGTGTGGTCCAATCGACGTAGGCGTTGGGGTTGCCCAAGATGTCGTCGAGCTCGCCCGGGGTGACGAACTCCGAACCCGAGGCTCGTTTGGCGATGTCATCTTGGAAGTTGTATTCTGTCTGTTCTCCGTTATCCATTTTCCCTTCTCCGTTTTTCCACTTCTTCACATCGTTTTGGCTGAACGACCAGCTCAGGCTGAAGTTCCAGGCGGAGTTGTTCTTGTGGAAGAGACGTTGGTTCTCGATGATTTCAAAACGGTTGACGCGTTTGCCTAATGAGTCTATCACGTATGGATCCCATACGCTGGAATAGGTGACTTTGAGTTTTTTAAATAAGGTGGTTCGGGCGTTTACCGACATATAGGAGAAGTTGAGCGAGTCTTGGGTGAGGTCGTAGTTTCCGGATAAAGCGAGTGATTCGAGCAGGACCACATTCTTCACGCCGGTGATGGTGTCGGATTTGGAAGGCACTTTCATGTCGAGGGTGTTGTTGAAGTTGTAAGTGATCTGTCCCGACCGGTTTTGGGAAGGGGTGCCATACAAGGCGTTCATAAACATGTTATAGGTTTGGATTTCACCTTGGGCATCCACATATTGGTTATATACTTTCCACTTCGGGTCGCTGAAGTCGGGGCGGTAGGTGAAGCCTATGGTAGGGGTGAACACATGTCGGATGGCGCGGATGGGGCCTTTGGGGAACCGCACCATGCCATAGATTTTGGTGGTGATATTGCTGGTGAGGTTGAAATCCACGAGGTTGCGGAACCCCTGGATGGTATCGGCTCTCAAGCAGCTGTCCACGGGGTCCCACTGGCGTTCCACACGGCTGAAATACATGTAGTCGTTGATGGTGGCCGAGTTAGTCCAGGTAAAGTGTTTGAACAGCTTGATGGGGAGGTTGATGGGTATGGTGTGTTTGATGCCGTTTTGGGTGTATCTCTGGAGGTTTTGGAACCAGCCTGACAAGTCTTGTTGCCATTGATCGGGGAAGAGCAGGGTGTCAATACCGCTGATGTAGTTCTTGGCGTTCATGGTATAGTTGATGTTCAGGTCCTTGTACCAGTGTTTTTTGCCAGGTTTTCCCACTTTTTGGAAAGGATAGATGCGGTTGATTGTCAGGGTTAGCTCTGGCAATGACACGGTGACTTGTTTGGTGAGTGTGTTTTGGCTATGGGAGGCGTTGAGGGTGAGGTAAACCTTGCCAGCGAAGTTGGTCTGATAGGCGACACTGCTCTTGAAGGTGTTGCTGAGGTATTCGTTGGAGGTGGTGGCGTTGTATTTGTTGAAGTTGGAGCTGATGATGTTGACATCGGCGGAGAACTTGTGCCTCGGGTGAGCCTTGGGGTCTTGTTGATGGGTCCACTTCACTTTGAAATCGGTGCTTTCGTCATAGTCGGCGGCTCCTTTGGTGCCTATTTTGTTCACGGCGAAGCCTAATGCCAGTGAGCCGTTGTGTTTGTATCGTTGCGCATAGCGGAAGGTGGGTTTGATGGCCCAGGAGCCGCGGGTGTAGATGTCGCCCAGCAACTGTAAGTCGTAATGCTCATTGATGGCCCAGTAATAGCCTCCGTTTTCCAGATAAAAACCACGGTTGGCCGACTCACCATAGGTCGGGACGATGATGCCTGACTTCTGCCCTTTCGAGTTGGGGAAGATGGCGAAAGGCAGACCTATGGGAAGCGGCACGTCTTGGATGGTGACGAAGACGGGACCCGTGACAATCATGTCGTTGGGGATGATCTTAGCCTTGTTGAACCGGAACTGATAATGCGGGTGTTCCTTGAGGTTGCAAGTGGTGAAACCTCCTGACTTGATGTGGATGGTGTTGTCCTCCATTCGTTTGATTTTTTCGCCGTGGATGTATCCTCCACTCTCTTCAGTCCACACCTTGCGGATGATGCCTTTCTTGGTTTGGAAGTTGTATGACATCTCCTCTGCCTCGAACTTGGTCTCTCCTTGTGTGAAAAGCGGGGTGCCTTGCAACCGCCCTGTAGTGTCGGGAAGCCCTTTGGCAGTGACGACATTGGTGTTTAGGTCGAATTCCAGATAATTGGCTTCCAGCGTGATGTCATCATACTTCACCACAGCATTACCATAGTAGTAAAGGATTTTTGATTTCATGTCCTGAACCACCGAATCAACGGCAGTACGCACAATCTTGACCTCGAAAGGAGCGTCTTTTTTCCTGGGAGGACGGATGGTGCGTCGGGGTCTTGGCAAAGAGTCAACTCTGACAGAGTCAACACTGACAGAGTCAACACTGAGGGAGTCCGCTGACAAAGGATTGGTTGTGAGGGAGTCATGGGGGACGATGATGGTATCATGGTAGGGAATTACAGTGTCAGGGTCAAGGGCGAACGTGTCAGCCGGGTGGTTAAGGCTGTCAGAGGGTTTTTCTTCAATGGGACTTAGCCATAAGGTATCAACCTGAGGTTGGACTGGCGCATTGTTTTCGGAAGTCACCACAGCCTTTGGGGTCTTGCATGCATACATCAGGCAAGCCACTATTAATGGCATCAGAAATGCCATGACTTGAAAATAATTATGTTGTGATTGACGTTCCAAGTAAAAAACACTTATTTTTGTGCCAAAATTAAGAAAAATGGCTATGACTCAACGAAACAATTTGAAATTTGGTATTCTTTTGTTGGCTTTTCTCGTTCCAATGGCTCTAATTGCCCAACGGGGAGAGAAAATTACCACCGTAGTGATTGACCCAGGTCATGGTGGAAAGGATACAGGCGCGCTGGGTGCCATCAGCAAGGAAAAGGACTTGAATTTGACAGTCGCGTTGTTGACGGGTGACTATATCAAAAAGAATCTTCCTGATGTGAAGGTGATCTATACCCGTGAGCGTGACGTGTTTGTGGATTTGGACGAGCGCGCGGCCATCGCCAACCGCAACAATGCGGATGTGTTCATCTCCATCCACTGCAACTCTACCGACAGCAAAGGCGCTTCGGCGGTAGGCGCGGAGACCTTCGTCCTCGGTGAACATAAAAATGCTGCTAACCTCGAAGTGGCTAAAAAAGAGAACTCGTCTATCCTTTTGGAGGAACATGCGGATGAAAAATATGGCGATTTCAATCTGGATAGCCCAGAAGCTTATATCGCCCTTTCGTTGTTTCAAAAAGAGTATCTGAATCAAAGTCTTCAATTGGCTTCCAACGTGCAACAGCAGTTCACGAAACGGGTGGGTCGTAAGGACCGTGGCGTGCAGCAGGCTGGATTCCTCGTGCTTTGGAAGACAGCTATGCCCAGCATCCTTATCGAACTGGGCTTCATCAGCAACGCCGCCGAAGAACGGTTTCTGGTATCAGCGGATGGCCAGGCCTATATGGCATCGGCTATCTACCGCGCTTTCCGTGACTTCAAAGCGAGTTTTGAGGGTGAAAACCAAGTTGTGACGAATCAACCCGTTCCCGAAACTCCTAAACCCGTGGTAACCCCTGAGCCTCAACCCAAGCCAGAACCACAACCCGTGGCCGAGAAACCGGTGACCAAGCCTGAGGAGAAACCCGTGACAAAACCTGCCGAGAAACCGGTGACCAAGCCTGAGGAGAAACCTTCCACCAAACCCGCCTCAGACAAGCCTGTGGTTTCGTTTAAAGTGCAAATCTCCACCCGCGACGTTTTGATTCCACTCACCGACCATGCCTTCTCCAAGGTCAAGGAAGTCGATGTGTATTATTATAACGGAGCATATCGCTATACCTCGGGTGACTTCCGGACGAAACAGGAAGCTATCGAACGGCAGGCTGAAGTGCGCAAAGCAGGCTTCAGTGACGCATTCGTCGTCGCTTTCATCAACGGCGAACGCGCCACCATCAAAGAGGCTGAAAATGCCTTGAAGAAATGATTTCCTGAGTTTTACAGGGCGGCAATCATCTCAATCTCCACCAATGCCTTCTTGGGAAGTTCTTTGACGGCAAAGGCAGCTCGAGCTGGACAGGCCCCACTGAAATATTTTCCATAAACGGCGTTCATGTCGCCGAAATAACACATGTCAGCCAACAGACAGGTGGACTTTACCACGTTGTCGAAGGTGCATCCCGCTTCATTCAGGATGGCTTCCAGGTTTTTCATGCACTGCTCGGCTTGGGCGGTGATGCCCTCGGGCATGACACCCGTCTCAGGGTTGATGGGGAGCTGGCCGGAAATGAACAACAAACCGTTGGCCTCAATGGCTTGGCTGTAAGGCCCGATGGCACCCGGGGCCTTGGTGGTAGCAATCGCTTTTTTCATGATAAAAATTGTTTGATGTGTTTCTGCCGACAAAAATACATTTTATTTTCTAATTTTTATACCTTTGCAAAACGAATGATTTTTGCACCATGACTTTCAGAAAAATTATCAAAAAATTAAGTAACCGTTATGTCATCGCCACGGTGGCTTTCCTGCTGGTGATTCTTTTCTTCGACCAGTTCAACCTCAGAAAACAAATTGAACTGCATCGTGAGTTGAAGACTCAAGAGGCTGAGATTGAACATCTTGAAAAGAGTATTTCCTTATATAAGGATTCTCTCGTGATGGTGACAGAAGATGAGAAAGGAATGGAACAGATCGCCCGTGAAAAGTATTTTATGAAACGCGACAACGAGGTGGTCTTTAAAATCTCTGACGAAGAATGAAATCGTCTAAAGCCTTTCTTTTTCCCTTCACGCTCCTTTTGCTGTTCGTCTTTTTCTTGACCGAATTTTCTTTCTCACAGCAATATACCATGAGTGGGAAAGTCATCGACAAACAGAACAGGCAGGCATTGGCTTTTGTAAATATTCTTGTCAACGAGGGCCAATACGGTGGAATGAGCGACATCAATGGGAAATATACGGTAAGCTGCCAGGAACCTGTGCATACCATGAGGTTTTCTTGTCTTGGCTATGAGTCGGTGTCCGTGACCGTGAAGCCCGACCAGCAACGATTGGATGTCGCGCTTCAGCCCATGACTTTCCAACTTGGCGAGGTGACCATCGAGGCGGGCGAAAACCCAGCGCACCGTATCATCGACAGCGTGATGGCTCACCGAAAAGAAAACCATCCTAATTCATTGGATTCCTACCGTTACCAGATTTATGACCAGATGGTGATTACCATCGACAGCAGTGAATTCGGAAAAATGCTCGACACCGTGAAGCCATCGGATATGACCACCTGGCTCGACAGCGTGCTGAAGAAAAACGACCTGATGATTATGGAGACGTTTTCCGAAGTGCTGTATCAGTCGCCCAACCATCTTCGCCAAAACGTGCTTGGTACAAAGATGTCGGGATCAAAGGATAACCAGCTGGTCTATCTCGTCAGTAAGATGCAAAGCACCAGCTTTTATGACGAGACTGTGAGTATCGCCGGAACCGATTACGTGAACCCTATCAGTAAGAACAGCAAGAAACGGTATTTCTTTACTTTGGAGTCGGTGACTCCCGCCGCTCAGGGTGATTCCCTATATACCATCTCATTTCATCCCTTGCGAGGCAGCACCTTCGATGGATTGCAAGGTGTCATGACCATACATTCCGACGGATGGGCCTTGCAGAACGTGAAAGCGACACCAGTCGAGGAAGGAGGCCTCTACACCGTCAGCATCCAGCAGTTGTATCAGAAAATGGATGGTCAGTGGTTCCCAAAACAACTGAACACCAACTTGGTGTTTCCTGCCATTCAGGCGAAAGTGGATGGCGTATCCTTCCCCATGATTGCGGTCGGGAAGAGCTATGTATCGAATGTCGAGTTGCATCCCGTGTTTGACGACAGAGCTTTTTCGGAGGTCGAGGTGATGGTGCATGAGGATGCCGCCTATCGCGATGATGAGTTCTGGACCCAGCATCGCATCGACTCTTTGACGGAACGCATCCTGAATACTTACCATCTAATGGACTCCCTGACCGAGGGTAACAACATCTTGGACCGAATGCTTAATGCCACCAACAAACTGATGCAGGAGTCGGCTGTGAGTCTCGGACCAGTTGATTTGCAGCTGGGTAGCATGTTACGTCTCTCCGCACTTCGGGGTTTGTATATCGGCCTTCATCTGTCCACGAATGACCGTCTTTCGAGGCATCTCAGATTCAGCGGTTTCAATGGGTTCTGGACTCGGCTGCGTGATTTCGACTATGGCCTGGAAGGGAAATGGCTCATCCAACGACAACGCCAGATGGAGTTGGGAATGCGTTTTGCCCATCGTTCTGATGCCATGGGCGAGTTCAACGGTTTTGGCGAGGGCGAGAACTTGTTGTCGGAAAAGGAATACCGATACACGTTCTACGAGAACATCATGGAACGCGGCGAGCGCACTGAGGTTTTCTTCAACACCCGCTTTGCTCGCCATTTCAAGGCTTTTGTGACGGCTGGCGTCTATGACAAAAACTATCGTCCAGCGTATGCCATCAATCATGTCGATACCACCAGTGCATTGCGTCTTGTCAAGGCGGAGCTGAAATTGCGTTTTGCTTATCAGGAGAAGTTCCTGAGTAGTACAGATGGCATACAATCATTAGGTACCGATTATCCTATTTTATGGATGGCTTATCAGCATTTCTTTAAAGGAATCTTGGGCGGTGAGCGTGCCTTCAACCGTGTCAAGTTTCAGGTGGAGAAGGACTTCCAAACGAGATACTATGGCCGTCTTTCTGTCCTGATGCAGGCGGGTTATGCCTCGGAGGGTTGTCCGGTGATGGAGACCTTTAACTTACTGGGCTCGTATGAGCGTTTTGGCCTTTACTCCCCAGGGAGTTTTGCCACCATGAGCGAAGGTGAATTTTTTTGCAACCGTTTTGCCGCCTTGTTCCTGAGTCATGACTTCCAAGGCTCTTTGTGGAGTCTTAACTCGACTTGGTTCAACCCTCAACTAGTTTTGTCCACTGCCTTGGGTTGGGGAACGCCTTCGTTGTCAAAGGGCTTTTTTGAGAGTGGTATCGTGCTTAAAGGACTGCTGAATACCCCTTTGGCGAATATGGGTCTGGGTGTTTTTTATCGTTATGGCGCTTATGCTCATCCGAAAGTTTTTGATAATTTTGCTTTTAAATATAGTATCACAATTAATTTATAATTAAGAATTTAGAGGGTTATTCCGTAGGGGGTTAATCTCGGTGAAAAAATGAGAAAAAACAGAAGCTATTTCCGAATGGGTTTTATTTCGATGCTTTTTGGGGCATTGATGTTGTCGGTGGCTTGTGGGCGACAGCCCAAGAAGATGACACTGCAAGGCTTTGCACAGGGCTCCTATTATGCCATCACCTATTATGATGTGGAGCAGCGTGACTTCCAGCACGAGGTGGACTCCATTTTCCATGCAGTGGATAGGTCGGTGAACCTTTGGGTGGACAGTGCCGTGATCTGCAAAGTGAACCGTAATGAACCCGTTGTCCTTGACCAAATCTTCGTAGATAATTTCAACCTCGCCCAAAAGGCTGCCGCGCTTTCCGATGGTTATTTCGACCCGACGATTTCGCCTTTGGTGGCTGCATGGGGCTTCAGTGCCAAGAGTGGTGACAGCATCACCCCTCAGCTTATTGATAGCCTAAAGGTTTTAGTGGATTATCGGAAGATATGTATTGAAGACGGCAAGGTGATGAAGGACAATCCTGCTATGCAGCTCGACTTCAATGCCATAGCACAAGGCTACACCTCTGATTTGATTGGCTCTTTTTTGGAGTCGCAAGGCATCTTCAATTATCTTGTTGACACAGGAGGCGAGATCATGGCTCGAGGGGGTAAACCCGACGGCTCTCCTTGGGTGGTGGGCATCGAGAAACCCTCAGCCAAATGGGACTCCGAAAGGGTGGTGCAGCAGCGTGTGGCGTTGCGTGACAAAGGCATCGTCACCTCTGGCAGTTACCGTAAATATGTTGAGCGTGACGGCAAGCGTTATTCGCATTGCATCGACCCGATTACGGGTTGCCCAGTAGATCATAGTCTTTTGAGTGCTACCGTGATTGCCGAGACTTCCGCTTGGGCGGATGCACTGGCTTCCATTTGCATGGTGATGGGTTTGGAACGCTCGTTGCCTATCATAGAAGGCTTGGAAGGTGTGGAAGCCTACTATATCTTCGTGAACGAGCAGGGCGATTTGGAGACTTATAGTACCGAGGGTTTTAACATCATGGATTAGTTTATGGTTATTTTGTTCAATAAACCGTATGGCGTTTTAAGCCAGTTCACTCCTGAGGCGGGGCACCGAGCCTTGGATGAGTTCGGCTTTCCCCCTGGTGTGTATGCGGCGGGACGGTTGGATCATGACAGTGAAGGTGCTTTGTTGCTGACCGATGATGGGAAGTTGATCAAGAAGCTGCTGGATCCCAAATATGAACATCCTCGCACCTATTTGGTTCAGGTGGATGGGCAGATTACCCCTGAAGCGTTGCGTCAACTGGCTAAAGGTGTGGTAATCAAAGGATATCGCACCAAGCCATGCAAGGCTGAGATGGCAGCTCCTCCTGAAGACTTATGGGAGCGAGTGCCACCGATACGGTATCGTGCCAACATCCCGACTAGTTGGATTCGCCTCACCTTGATTGAAGGCAAGAACCGACAGGTGCGTCATGCGACGGCGGCCGTAGGTTTCCCCACCTTGCGGCTCATCCGGGTGCAGATAGGGAACCTCTCATTGGGCGATTTGCGACCGGGGGAGTGGAGAGTGGAAAGCACCGATAGCCTGCTATCGTCATTCGCGCAACAGAAAAATCATCCTCAAAAATCCTTCTCAAATAAGAGAGAGCGAACTCCAAAATGAGTCCGCTCTCTTACAAACGCAATATGACTAAGTGAAAAACTGTTTATTTTTTACTTGATAATGATTTTCTGGGTTTTGATTTCATTTCCATGAATCAAACGTAATGTATATACACCGGTGGCCATTCTGGTTGTAGAGACACCATAATATGACGTCTCTGCATTCGGTGACGTCTCTACATTCATCATGATGCGTCCCATAACGTCAATCACCTGAAGGGTTCCTGTGCCGTTGATGATGAGCTTGCCGTTATTGATATAGGCGAAATCATCATTACCTTCTGCGTTATTCGCGGCATAGACTAACTTAAAGCGGTTGGCGTAATCTGTCGTGTTGGCTTCAAAACTGTAGCTTGGGGTTTGGAGCAGGTCGATTTCGTTGCCAGTCAGACGGTCAATTAAGTGGAGAATTGAGAGTTGAGCGTTGAGCGTTTCTGAGACTGAGAGGATGTAGGTGCCGTTCTCCTCTGCCTTGAAATTGATGTCCATGGTAGAGATGGTGTTTGCATCGTCTCTTCCTGCGTTGACCACTGCGTAGTCTTTGCCATCTTGTGGGATGTAAATCTTGCTGTGGTTGGGGTTCAGTTGGAGCTTAGGTAGCATGCGGCCTTCATCAAAACGGATGATGGCACGGTCGATGACACTGTAATTCTTGCTCAGGTTGAGTGCGACCATAGCATTCTTGGCGTTGGGGTCGGTGGTGCTGAACACCAGTTCTTCGCCATCGGTTTCGGTGATGACAAAGACACCTTCCATGGGCGCAATGCCACCTGTCTCGGGCTCGCTATTAATCTCGGTGCCTAATGCGTTCATCCTGTAGAACGGGCGGTTGATAAAGGCGGTATCAGTGAAGGGGTTGCCCACGAGATTCCAGCCAGGGAGATGGGCGTCTGCGTCATAGACTAACGAAACGATGCCTTCGCCTTCGTATGGGTTCCCGCTGAAGACAAGGGTGGTATCCACCTTGTTAGCATAAAGATAACCCATGCCACTGACGAGGTTGAATCCTTCGCCTTGTTTGTAGTTGCGCCATTCCAGGTCTTGCGTCTGGTCGAACCAATAGAGGTCATAGTCATCTTCGACCTCTGCGATCATGCCTTCCACATCGGTGGGGTTCATGTCGTCAATCGGGGTGGCAATGAGATAGTATCTGCCTTTGCCTTCGCCGTATCCGATGATGTCTTTTGTGAATACGGGTGTGGCGGGTGAGATGTAGTTCAACACTACCGCTTCATCATAATCAAAATACAATTCAACGTGTTCGTGACCTGACAGTAGCTCCATGTTGCTGATGCAGTTGTCATATTCAATTCCTGTTGAATGGTCATACATTTTAAAGGTCACTACTTCATCGGGATTATTATAAAAGACACCGACCATCACATGGGGATAGGGATCTCCAAACTCAGTTTCGTCGTGCATGAAGGCATGTCCTCTACATTCATCATTGACAAAAGCGGCAATTTCCAAGTCTTCCAAGTTACTCTCTGCGGTGATAAAGTTGCCGTCAAGCTGAATGAAGGAAACTACTGGCAGCTGGTCTTTATATTGACTGCTGACAAAGTCGGACCAATGGGATTCGGGCTCTGAGGAAGTGGCTTTTGAGGACGCAAGTGATTTGTTGCTCGTCGGGAAGACAAAAGTTCTGTCATCTGTGTCGTTCGACTTGTAAATATAGCCTTGTCCTGGTTCAAGGTCAGTGAGATATCCTCTCCATCGTGCGCCGTTATAGGTGGTTGATTGGCCGTTGCCCGATGTGATCATGTCTCCATTGATGGCAAATCCCGCGAAAGCATTTGTAATGGTCATCGACTCGCTGAACGGATAGGCAATCCAGTTGTTGCCAGTGGTGATGGTGATGGGATGTTCGGTTGGGTCAATCGGCTCGCCGGCCAGCGTCATCTCACCTGAGGAAGCTGTTTCAATCTTGTACATCTGGGTCGGATCTAACGAGGTCAGATATCCTCTCCATCTGGAGCCGTTGTAAATAGCGCTTTGTCCGTTTCCTGAAGTAATGGTGATGTTTGTGTTTCCCAATGCTTCCACAAGGGCTGCTTTAAGATCATCCAGGGTGATGTCCAAACTGGTGGAGAACCAATTCCATCCCTCAACAAGGTTGATGGTTTGATCTGTTTCTGTATGAATCGCTTCGGCCTGAATTACCACATTGTCGATCCACCATACGATTTGTGAGTTGCTGTTGTTGCCTTCATATCTAAAGGCAATATAGACGTCTTCGCCATTATAGTTATTCAATGAGACGACTTCGTTTCTTTTTGAGGTGGGCAGGTTGTTTTCATCGGCCAACCAAATCTGGGTGAAGTTTGCAGCTATGAAGCCTTCGGTTTTGATGTCTTCCACGTCGATATGGGGTGTGGTGGAAAGCATGATGGAGCAGGGGACATAGTTGCTGCCGGTGGTGAACAGATTGTCGAACGAAAGGGTGGCGTTACCGTTGAGGTGCATCTGAGGCAGGAAGAGCCAGGTCTCATATTTGAAATCGCTGGTGACGGCACCTTGGTTGTCCATGGAGTTGTTGGTGTTTCGGAGCCAGCCGTTGGTGACTCCCATCTCACCGAAGTTGACTTTCTGCCAGCAAGTGGGTGGGAATGCCTCGTTGTTGAAGTCTTCCATTAAGGAATTTGCACCGTCGATGGTCCAGATGCCACATTCGGTTTCAAAGCTGATGGGATTGCTCCATTCGCTTTGGTCTTCAGCGTCGCAGCTGGCCTGTACTCTTGCCTCGTAGGTGGTGGCACGTTGCAGCCCAGTCAATGTATAGGAGGTCTCGTTCACGGCAATCGGCTCACTCCAGTCGCTGTCGGAGGCTGACTTGTACTGTACGTTCCAGGCGATTTCAGTACCTCCGGCTGCCCAGCTCAGTGTGGCCTCGTTGGCACCGTTGACGTTTGCTTCCAAACCTGTAGGAACCAAGCAGGAAGGGATCTCCTCGATGGTGATATCGTCGATGCTGAAATAGGTATAGGAGTAGGAACTATAGGGAGGGTTCAACTTGAAAGCGATATAAATGCCATCTCCCGTATAGCTGCTGAAATCGACCGTGTATTCTTGATAATCAGCTGTGCTGACGGAAACGCTCTTTACTTGGGTGAAGGTGCTGGCGTTGGAGGGGTCGGTCATGACACCGACAAGCACTTCGGGGTAGGCGCTGCTGCCGTTGCCGTTTCTTCCCCAGAATCTTAATTGCACATTCTTGATGTTGGCATCGAGTTCAGGCAAGACGGCAATCTCGTTGGTAAGGCTAGGTGCCTTGTATAAAAGCAAGAATTTTCCACCCGTGCGAGGGCCATAGTTGCTGTTGTTGGTTGTGCTGCATACGTATGGATAATAGGTGTAGGGTGAATAGCTTCCATATTGATATCTGATTGCATTCCAGCAATTAGGCATGGGGTAGGAGGAATTGTATGGTGAGGCGGTGTTCAGATTGTCCTCGAATCCGTAGGAATAAGGCAGTGGCAGTGCTGCACATTCCGTGCTGACAGAAAGGTCAGTGTTTTGGTTGGTGCTATAGCCCCACTTGCTTTGGTCTTCCTCGCTGCAATAGGCGCGAACATTCACCTTATAGGTGGTGACTGGGTTGAGTCCGGTTATGGTATAGTTGGTTGTGGTTTGATTGTCGAGATGGATGTAAGTGTAATCATCGGATCCGGTCTTATAACGGATGTCCCAAGCACTTTGGTCATTAGCTCCTGCCGCCCAGTTGAGGGTGATGGTAGTGGCTGTGGCTGTGGCTGACAAGCCTGAAGGTGCCACGCAGGTGGCGGTGGTGGTGAAACTCACTTGGTTGCTCCAGGCACTGTAACCGTCTTCTTCGCCACAGTAGGCTCTAATCTTGACTCTATAGGTGGTTTCAGGCGTTAGATTTTGCAAGGTATAGGTGTTGACGTTGTCGAGGTCGATTTGGGTGACTCCTTCATCGCCAGGGTTAAAGGAATAAGCAGTGGAATAAATCAGCTCATAATGGTCGGCGCTGCCTGTCCAGTTCACCGTTCCAGTATAGGCTGTGTTGGAGTTGGCCACATAACTCAAAGTGGGTTTTTGGCAGGTGGCAGTGGTGGTGAAGTTGATGACATCGCTCCAGGAGCTTTCTTCGTTCCCCAAGATGGATTTCACGCGGACATAGTATTGGGTTTCAGAGGTGAGGCCGGTTAATTCTTTTGATGCCGTACCGCTGACGTTGGTCTCTACTAAATTCTCGGTGAAACCATTGTTGGTGGCGTATTGCAGTACCCAGTTGGTGGCAGTTCCGTTTTCCGTCCAGGCGATGGTAGCTGTGCGTCCTCCGATGTTGCTGGCTGTCAACCCAGTAGGTCTTGGGCAAGCCATGAGGCTGATGCTGATGTTGTCGATGGCCGCCGGGGGCTGGGCACCGCCGCTGTAGTCGTTGCGCCACAAAAAGACCATGGTATAGGTGCCGGAAACAGCCGCCTCAGCGGTTCTGGTTTGCCAGCTGTTTTGCAGGTTGAGTTTCCCGCCATCAAGGGAAATCCAATTGCTGGGGAGGGCAGTGGCTGTCACTCCTGAGGGCAGCGTCGTTCCTGCTTCAAACTCCATGTCACCAGGAATCAAGGCTGCACGCATGAAATCGTAGGTGCTTTCGCCGTTGGCTTGCCAATCGAAAACAAAGGTGTAGGTTCCTTGGCTAAAGTTGAATAATTTAGAGGCATAAATTGTCGTATTACCATGGGCATATTCGTAAGTGGTTCCTCCGTTATTGGAGACATACATGGCTTTTGCTCCGCCGTTGTTGGTGGCACTGCCCCAGCACCAGTTGTTAGTGAGACTGCCGTTGGTGAAGCCCCAGTCATTGTTGGTCTCGAAGTCTTGTGCGTAAGGGTGGTTTGCATCCACGGCCAAGGCTTCGCGGGTGGTGGTGAAGGCTTTGCTCGTCCATTTGCTCTTGTCTCCATCACCGCAGTTAGCCCGGACGTAGGCGTAGTAGGTGGTTTGTGCTGTGAGGTCGCTTAAAGCTTTGCTGCATGTGGTGACCTGATACGTGGGTGTTGTGTTTTCATCGGGCACATCGTTGGCAGTGGTGGTCAAATAAACTTCCCAATTGCTTTGACTTTCGGCCCCTGCTGTCCATGTCAAAGTGGCTGTGTGTGCAGTAATGCTTTCAGCTTGGAAATTCTTGGGTTTGGCACAGGTTACAGTGGCCATTTTAATGTCTATCTTAATGATGTTTTTTAAAGTGACGCATGAGCCGCCCGATCCGGGGTTCATAGCATCGATATCAGCATTATCACGCCGGAAATAATGGCTTTGTGAGGTGGTTGTGCTGAACACATAGCATGAAAGGCCGGAAACATCGTTGCCCGTGTTGTCATCCACGACAACAGCGAGGTTATTTCCCGTGTAGTCGAAAGGACTGGAGAGCGTTATGGTGTTCCATGCGCTTGCATTGAAAGTGAAGCTCCCACTAAACACTAAGTCTGCTGATGTGACCGTGATCCAGTCGGAAGTGCTGCTAAAAGAGGTTTTTTCGGTGTTTACCAGATACACGTCAAGGGTTCTGGTTTT
>JAEEII010000274.1 GCA_016281295.1 Bacteroidales bacterium | reverse complement strand
TGCTATAATAAAGACACCAAGAGAAAAGGAGATAGAACAATGAAGAAGATATGGTTTGACATGGATGGCACCCTCGCTGACCTCTATGGAGTCAAAGACTGGCTCCCGATGCTTCGGGCAAGCGACCCCACGCCCTACCGCAAAGCAAAGCCCCTTGTGAATATGGCGGCTCTGGCTCGGATGATTCACAATCGGCAGGCAAAAGGCTATAAGGTCTGCATCGTGTCCGCACTCTCCAAGGATAGCACCCCTGCCTATGATACGGCGGTCATGAAAGCCAAAATCGAATGGTTGAAAAAGCATCTGGCAAGCGTCCAGTTTGACGAAATCCGCTTCGTTCCCTACACCTACGCAAAGAACGATGTCAACAGCGGGGATGATATTCTGTTCGATGATGAAGCCCGCCACCTCGAAGCGTGGACTGGAACCGCCTACCACGCAAGCGAAATGATGCAGAAACTGAAAAGGGTTGTTGTGTAAAGCAACAGCCCTTTTCACATTCTTTACAAGGCCCGGGCGGCCGAGTTTTTCAAATTGCCTATTGACAAATCCAAAAGATTGTGGTATTATAATGACAGAAAGAGGGGCTAAGAGCATGAACGAGCTGAAACTCCGCACTCACAAAAATTACACAGCGTGGGATTTGAATTGTCCCCGCATTGTTCACATTAAGAACCGCCAAAAGATGGAAGCAATGTTCAAACGTGCGGCAAGGCGGCAGATGAAGCGAGAACTGAAAGGAGTAAGTTATGAATAAGGAACTCAAACCCTACCGCCAGAAAATGGATGATGAAGAGCTGGCAATGTATCTTCACTTCAAGAAGCGGGGCGGCAAAGTCCCTTCCAAAAAGGGCAAGGGAAGCTACCGCCGCAAACAGCGGTCCAATAGAGAGGAGTGGTAAAAATGGATTGGAAATCTAAAATGTTTCTTGGTATGAAAATGATCCAGAGAGCGTGCCAAGAGAACGAAGAATGGGATCATTGTGCGGAATGCCCTTTTGATACTTACTGCACAGCACTCATGGAGAAAAATCTGATAGACCCTTTTGAAGGGCTGAATTTTGCAAATGAAAACGGGGATGCCCTCTTGGGATAATCCCCGTTTTTTTTTATTTTCCAATTCGTTCCATCTGCGGCCCGGGCGCAATTATGTAAACCGAAATTTTTTTTGATTTTTTGAAAATACCTCTTGACATTTGGGGAGGGGTGTGCTATACTATAATCGTTCCAAGGGAGTGGGCCAGACGCTGACGAAACAGCGGGAGAGATTGGAGGACTTTGGAATGGGGGTTGGAAAAGCCCTCTGCGGTAGATGCATTGGTCCGCATCATAATCACTGTGACCCACAGGTGTAGACGGAGCGCGCAGTCGAAAAAGTTGGTGGAAGCCGCAAAAATCTTTTCCGTTTTGATTCTGATTTCTTCATTGTTTCCTTTCTGTTCCTTTTCTTTTTCCTTTCACTTTCTGCGGAGGCGTCCTCACTTCGGTGAGGGCGTCTTTGCATTTGGGCCGCGCGTGGCCGGGCGTCCTGTGGCCGCCACGCGCGGCATTTCGCACCGGGCGCAGATTGCACAATTTTTACCCCGATTTTTTGTGCAAATTGCCCTATTGACTTTTTCCCGAAAGTCGGTTATAATGACATTGTAATTTGAAGAAAGGAACAGACCTCTATGCTTGACCCCTTTACCGAAAGAATTATTGTGGTTGACACCGAGACCACAAACTCACTCGATGACCCTATCTGTTATGATGTGGGTTTTGCTGTTGTGGATGTTTTCGGAAATGTTTACGAGCGTTATTCCTATGTTGTTTCCGAAATCTTCCTTGATGAAGAACTCATGGCTTCTGCCTACTTTGTGGATAAAATTCCGCAGTATTGGAAAGAAATCCAAGAGGGCAAGCGAAAACTGGCGAAGTTTTCCACAATCCGTTTCAAGTTTGCGGAAGTCTGTCAAAAGTGGGGCGTTCGCATTGTCGCCGCTCACAATGCCCGTTTTGACTATCGCTCTTTGAATCTGACACAGCGTTTTCTGACCTCTTCCAAGTATCGGTATTTCTTTCCTTTTGGAATCGAAGTATGGGACACGCTAAAAATGAGCCGTGAGGTGTTGAGTAAATCCGATGAATACGGCGAGTTTTGTTACAACAACGACTTTCTGACTAAACGCCTTTGTAAGCGTTTCACCGCTGAAATCATTTTCCGATTTTTGACAGGTTGCCTTGACTTTGAGGAAGCCCACACAGGGCTTGAAGATGTGATGATTGAAAAGGAAATCTTTTCCTACTGCGTCAAGGCAAATCCAGAAATCAACGGCAAGCTCTGGGAATAATTCCCAGAGCGTCGCCCGGGCCCCGATTTTTTCCAAAAAAGGTATTGACATTGTTCCAAAAGTATGCTATACTAAAGACACAAAAGAAAAGGAGAGATTGACATGCTTACTATTGGACGAGTAAAAAATGACCGTGGCGTGAAACTCAGTTCCCTCGACCTTGGGGACACCTTCCTCTACGACAATCGTGTGGGGATAATCGTAGAACACAACGGTGTCCGCTTCCCCCTTGACCTTACTTCCTGCCTCAACTTCCGCAGGTCTTTCATGGTGGGAAACAAGCGGCAGTATACGGAGGAGCTTTCTGGATCGGAAATTGTTCTGCCTGTCGAAGCAGAACTGACCTACAAGGTCGTGGGCTAAGCCTGCGGCCTTCCGCCCGGGCGCCCGTCAAAATGCACAAAAAAGGAATTGTGTAAATGTGATTTTTGTGCAAAATGCCATCTTGTATTTTTCTGAAAACCTGCTATAATAGTAAGTGTCAAGGGGAGAGTTGCCCAAAAAAAGAAAATGTCGGTAGGGCGGCAACCGCAAGGAAGCCTGCGACGCTCAGTAAAAAAAATTTCTGAAACAAGAAAAAACCCCTTGACAAACTCCAAAAAGTGTGCTATAATAAAGGCACAATAAGGGGAAGGAAAACCCCTAAAAAACCAGAAAGGAATTGATACCATGACCGAGAAGATGACCTACCGCAAGGCTCTGGACTACGCCATCGCCAACCTGCCTGTTGATGCTCCTGCCGAAGTGACCGACAAGCTGAACGCTCTCATCGCTCAGCTCGACAAGAAGGCCGCCAGCCCCAAGAAGCTGACCGCCGCTCAGGAAGCCAACATCGGCGTCAAGGATGCCATCATGTACTTCCTCTCTGCCAACACCGAGACTGGCTTCACCTGCTCTGACCTGCTGAAGCTCGTCCCCGAACTGGAAGGCCGTTCCAACCAGTACGCCTCTGCTCTCATGAGCCAGCTTTTCAAGGATGGGAAGGTCACGAAGTACACCGAGAAGCGTCGCACCTACTTCAAGGCGGCGTGAGCCAACCCCAAGGGGCGGAGAAATCCGCCCCCATTTTTTTACAGCCCTCACTTTAGCGATTTAATGTAATGAAGTGCCCGGGCGGCGATTTGGCAAAAATTACCTCTTGACAACCGCCCCCCAATGTGCTATACTGCCAATAGAAAGGAGGCAGAGACATGAGCCAGATTGAAGCCTTGATGAAACTGGGAATGACCGAAGCCGAAGCAAGGGAAGTGCTGGAAGCTGATAAGGTCATTGAGAAAGGCAAGGAAAAACTCGACTTTGACCTTTCGCCAGAGCAGGAGCAGGAAGCCAAGAAAATGCGGCAAGCTGACCGTGAGAAAAAGCCCTTTATTCCCGACTTGAAGAAACGGGAACGCAAGCCAAACCAAGCAAAGCGAGACATTATCCAAGTTTTGGATGAAGCCCTGACCGACATTGCGGACGATGTGACCGTGACGAACATTGAGCGGCAGATTGATTTTGTCCTCGATGGTGTGCGGTATCGTGTAGTGCTGAGTGCCCCTCGGAAATGAGGGGCACTTCTTCTATTTAGCGTAATGAAGTGCCCGGGGCCCTGGTAAAAATTTCCAGCAGATTTTTTGAAAAAAAGTATTGACATTTAGGGGGGAGTATGCTATACTATAATCGTTCCAAGGGAAGGGGCCCTGACCCAAGGAGCTATAGGGTGGGAAAACGCAGTCAACCCAATGAGTATCAAATAATGTGCTGCGGTGACTTTTAGGCGGTAACAGGCTACGCAACTGAGGCCCTTTTTCAACACGAATCAAGGAAGCAACCCATTGCGGAAGTGTCCTAGCTAGGGACAGGGAGAAAGAAGTAGCGGCAGGGTTTTTGTGAGGAGGCACCTTTTTCTCGGTCTGACGGAGAAAAACGTACGCACCCCCTACAGAGGGCGGCTGAGCGATGCAAGGGTGAGGTTGCGGTAGGCAACAATAGACCTAGAAGCAAGAGTGCCGCCCTTGCGGGTTTTTTTGGAGTTAGCCATTGCTAACCACCCGGGCGGCCGCAATTTTTTCAAAAACCCCTTGACAACCTGTTTCCGATGTGCTATACTGTATCCAGAAAGTCAAGGAGGACATGAAAATGCGTTTCAACTATCAGACCACCCCCGCCCATCCTCGCAAAGTCCAGCGTCTGATGCGAGAGTTTTTGGAAGAAGTTTCCACTCTCACTTATTTTGACGAGGATGAAGAAATGGAACTCCTGCGGGACATTGTTCTGCGGAAGGGTAAGGATGGTTTCTGCACCAATACCGACCCCGATGATGAAAGCATCGTCCAGATTTATTACGACTTTACCGACCTTGACGCTCAGAAAGTTTCTGTTAAGGTTTTTAATCAAAATGTTCGTGCTCGTGCCCCCTTCACTAAGGGCATTTCTGATGTGACGATTGCCCTTCTCCACGAACTGGGACACAATACCACAATCAACGACCTGCCGAAAAACTTCGACCGCACCGCAGAAATTCTGGATATTTTTGCCAGCACACAGAATTTTGAACTCCGCTGTCGGATGTACTGCGACCTCCCCGATGAATTGGCGGCAACGCAATGGGCTATTGATTGGCTTTCCGATGCGGAAAACCGCAAGAGGGCGAGGGCGTTTGAAAGGGCATTTTTCAAGGCGTGGCGTGGGGAGTAACCCCACGCTAACCGCCCGGGCGCCCGACCCTAAAAAATATTTTTCCTAAAAAATACGGAAAAAATACTTGACTTTCAAAAAAAATTATGTTATTATTATAGTACCAAAAGAAAAGGAGATTTTGAAAATGAAGATTGCTCTGCTCGTTATCCTCGCTCTGTTCCTGCTCGGTATCTGGGTGCATGACCTTATCAAGTGGGGTCAGTCCGTAGGCACAAAGAATTATAATTGGCGTATGGCCGATTTCATCCTCACCAGCATCATGCTTGGCGTGTTGGTAATTCTTGCGGGGAGGGTTGCGTAATGAATACCGCTATTATCATTTTTATCATCTGCACCTTCGCAAATGTGGTAATCTCTACCATCAAAAGCGTCATGACTATCAAAGGCGGCAAAATCGCCGCCGCTGTCTGGAACGCTCTGGCGTTTGGTCTGTATACCTACATCGTGGTACTGACCGCAACCGCCCCTGTTTCCACCATCTGGAAAGTCGCAATCACCGCAAGCTGTAATCTGGTCGGCGTGTTCTGCGTAAAGCTCGCAGAAGAGAAGATGCGGAAAGACAGATTGTGGAAAATTGAAATGACCGTCCGCAATGAGGAAGTTGAAAAACTCCACAAAATGCTGACAGATTTTGAGATTCCCAATCACTACATCACCGCAGGAAAGCACACCGTTTTCAACTGCTACTGCGAGAGCAAACAGCAGAGTGAAATTGTGATGAAGTGCGGCGAAGCCTGCCACGCGAAAACCTTCGCAAGCGAGACAACCCTTACCCCCTGATTACAGGGGGTAATCGCCCGGGCGCCCGTCAAAATACACAAAACAAATAACAAAACATTATTTCGATTTGTATATTTTGACTATTGCAATCTACCCCCCATTGTGCTATACTATAATCGTCAAGAGGAAAGAGTCCTCCGTAAAGGCACTCCCACGAGGTCAGTAAAAAAATAACGAAACCTCTTGACAAACTCCAAAACCTGTGCTATAATAAGCACGCAATCAAGGGGAGCCGAACCCCACAAACGGAGAAAGGGTTGATACCATGACTACCACCAAGACCACCAACAAGACCGCTCTGCTCTACGCTCTGGAGAACCTGCCCGAAGCTCCCGCCGAAGTGCGTGAGAAGTGGCAGAAGATGGTCGAACAGCTCGACAAGAAGAACGCCGCTCCTGCCAAGATGACGGCGAAGCAGGAAGCCAACGAGGGCGTGAAGGGCGAAATCCTGAGCTTCCTCAGCGACAACGCTGGCGAGGGCTACACCTGCTCTGACCTGCTGAAAACTATCCCTTCCTGCGAGGGCAAGAGCAACCAGTATGTCTCCGCTCTCATGTCTCAGCTCTTCAAGAGCGGTGCGGTGGAGAAGTACACCGACAAGCGGCGTACCTACTTCCGCATCCCCGCCGAGGTGGAGGGCTAATCGCCCTCCCCCTCCCCCAAGGGGCAACCGCCCCTTTACATGGGCCGTCGGGGGACAGGCCGCGAAAGTCAATGCTTGCCTGTGGTGTTGATGAGTAGTGCCCTTGGACGGTCGATGTAAAGGGGCGGGGCCGCCCGGGCGCAATTTCCAAAAAATAACACTTGACAACCGACTCCTAATCTGCTATAATTGTATCGTAAGGAGGAATGGCTATGGCTGAATCTAAAAAGGAAAAGCTGATGCGGACTCTTGGCATCTCTGCGGCAGAAGCCGAAGAACTCATGGCCTATGACGAGGACGTTCAGCACGACAAGAAAACTGAATACGATTTGACTCCCGAACAGGAAGCCAATGCTCGCAAGTATCGGCAGGCTGACAGGGAAAAGAAGCCTTTCATCCCCGACCTCAAAAAGCGAGAGCGTAAACCCAACGAGCCCAAGAGGGAGATCATCAAGACGCTCCAAGATGCGATTGATGAAATCGGTGCAGAAAATGTTGAAATTACCAACATTGAACGCCAGATTGACTTCATTCTTGATGGGATTCGGTACAGAATTGTACTGAGTGCGCCCCGCAAGTAAGAAAAACCAGGAAAAATGCGGAAAAAACAAACACTTTTCCGCATTTTTCCAACATTTCCCGGGTGTTTTCTTGATTTTTTTCAAAAAAAATGTTATAATAAAAATAAAAAAGGAGTAAAAATAAATGAATGTAACTCGTATTATTGACGACATTGGGCGTGTCGCTATTCCAAAAGACATTAGACGTTCATTCCGCTGGATGGGTGGAGATGAGATTGAAATTATCCCGGATGAAAAGGAAGGGACAATTCTCCTGCGACAGTACCACAATGATACCGCATTGCGTCTTGAGAAACTGCGTGAAGAGTGGACCAGCGACCCAGCAATCGTTGCTGAGTTTGATAAACTTATTGAAATGATCCAGAACAAGAGCTAAATAACCCGGGCCAATTTTTGGCCCGATTTTTTTCAAAAAACTATTGACAAACCTATTGGAGTATGCTATACTAGAACCATCCAAAAGGAAAGGAGATAATGAAATGGCTACGAAGTACAGTGGAAGATGGTGTATTGATGGGGCAAGTGAAAGCATCGCCCTGTTCTCTGACAAGATTTCTCTCGCCGCCCTGCAGGGATGGGTAGATTCCATTTGGGAAACCCACGTCAACCTTGATTGGGTGGATGTCATTGACATGGATACTGGTGAGGTTGTCGCTGACCGCTACTCTTTCGACGAGGTAGGGGACGATGACTGGGACAGAGAAATGGGCTTCGACCCCTATGAGGGGTGCTACACCTACGACTGCTGAGGAGGGCAACATGAAGCGTATCAAATTCTGGTGGATGATACCGAGGGGAATGCGGCCCAGCGTTGGAGATTATTTCCGTATCGGGTTCTATTGCGGCAAATGCATTTTCAAATCTCCATGGCTGGTTATCCAATACATCCCCAAGGGGTGGGGTCGTCCTGCGTAAGGGCGACCTCCGCCCGGGCCCCAATTTTTTCTGAAAAGGTATTGACAAACCTCTGCTAATGTGCTATACTGTATTCAGAAAACGAGAGAGGAAGGAGATAAAACGATGTACATTATCAAGACCGATGATGAAATGTATCCTATCAAGTTTGACGATTCATGGGGCGGGGGTGCGTATCTTTCCCGCAGCATTATCATGAATGACAAAGAATGGAATAAGTTTATCAAAGAACTCAACAAAATCCGTGAAGAGGTCAAGGGGGAGGGCTAAGCCCCCCCGCCCTTGGCCCGGGCGGCGAGTTAGCCTATGCTAACCAAAACTTTTTTTCAAAAACCTATTGACAACCCGCCGCAAGTATGTTATACTGTAAGCACATTGAGGGTGGTGGCCGAACACCAAGGAGTTTTCAGCATGAAGTATAAGAGCGATTTTTTTGAGCGTGAAATCCAGCTTATCGAAAGCGTAGACCTTCAGGACTTCGTCCGCTTCTATTTCGATGAAAAAGTCGGGGACTGGTTTTGGAAGTCTGGGGCAAGCTCCAGCGGCAAGTTTCATCCGCAGTTTACCAAGGGCGAGGGTGGGCTGGTAAAGCATACCAGAGCCGTTGTGTGGATGTGCGAGGAACTTCTGAAAATGTCCTCCTACGCTTACATGAAGTCCGAATACAAGGACTATGCGAGGGTAGCCTGCCTGCTCCATGACACCTGCAAGTATGGCACTGGAGACACCGAGGACAAAGATTGCTACAAAAATCACGGAGCAATCGCCGCTCAGAGGGTCAGCCTTGCGTGGGATGAATTCGGCTTCGATGGACAAGCCCCCGAACTGCTCTTGATGGCTATTCGCTCCCACATGGGGCAGTGGGTAGAGGACAGGAACGACCGCCCCTTTACCAACATCGACAGGCTCGTGCATCTGGCTGACTACATTGCCAGCCGCAGTTTTTGGGACATTCCCGAACTGGTCGAACAGTACAAGGATGATTGCCTCCGAGCGAATGACGATGACCTCCCCTTCTAAGGGGAGGCCCCGCCCGGGCGGCCGGCATTTTGCACAAAAGAAAATCTCATTTCTAAATCATTTTTGTACATTTTGCCTATTGTAACCTGTGGGCCAATGTGCTATACTATAATCGTCAAGGGGAGAGAGTAAGAGCTACACGAATCATTGTGAAATAACTTTGTAGGTTGAGGGCGACAAAAAAAGTTGAAAAAAGTTCTGAAAACCCCTTGACAATTCCCCGCAAGTGTGCTATAATAAGGGCGTCAATGAGAGAGGGAAACCTCCTCTGACAAATAAAAAATTGGGTGGCGACCTACGCCAGAAGGAGATTGATACTATGGCTATCGAGAAAATGACGAATCGGAAGGCTCTGACCTACGCTCTGGAGAACTGCGACCTGCCTGCTGAGGTTGCCGAGAAGTTCGCCGCCATGATTGCGGCTATCGACAAGAAGAACACCGCCGAGCGGAAGCCCACCGCCAAGCAGACCGAGAACGAGGCTGTGCGTGCGGCTCTGGTGGAGTTCATCAACGCCAACTTCGAGGGTGACGGGTTCACCTGCGGCGACCTGCTCAAGGTCTGCCCCGCCGTTGAGGGACGCTCCAATCAGTATGTGTCCGCCATCCTGTCCCAGGCTTTCAAGGCTGGCGAGGTCAGCAAGGGCTCCGTCAAGCGGCGTACCTACTTCGCCCCTGTGGGGGTCTACGAGACCCCCGCTGAGGATGCCGAGTAAGGAAAAACCGAGGGGGGTATAACCCCCCTCCCCTCTGGGGGCGTAATTTAGCGGATAGAATAGCGGGCTTGTGTCCGAAAATGTAGGTTCAAATCCTACCGTCCCCACCACTACATTTTCCTTTCCTTTCTGTCCTCCTTTTCTCTTTCTGGTCGCCTTCAGCACTTTAGGGTGCTGAAGTGCGCCCGGGCGATTTTTCCTAAAAAACTTTTTCAAAAACCCTTGACAAACATTTTTCCCTGTGCTATACTATAATCACAAAACGAAAAGGAGAGATAAAAATGAAACATTGGTTCTGTGAAGAAATGGTAACTGGCGAGCAGTTTCTGGTCTGTGCCGAAACGTGGGGGCAGGCTTGCGACATTGCCGAGGAAATCGGTGCTGACTTCTCCTGCGGCTGTGAGCGTGAACCCGACGTGTTCGTTGACCCTGAACCGCTGACCGAGGATGAAGCCGAAGCCACGGGGCTGGATGAATACTAATCCCACTAAGGAGGAGCGAAAAAAAATGACAGTTATTTCCGTTTATGAAGACAGCCACGGTTTCCTGTGTGTTGCCAAGGATTACCAGTCTGCGGTCAAGTGGCTCATTGGTAGCAACTGGCTAGATGACACCGTTGACGTTTGCGACAATGACACCGACGAATGGCACAGCGTCAAAGAGATGCTTGGCGAAGATTGGGCGGACACTATCGTTGAAAAGTGGGATGTGCGTAATTTCAACGACTTCTTCGATGGGTGTTTCCGCTTGGAGGAAATTGATGTGGTTGGGAGTTGACAAAAACTCCCAACCCCCGGGCCGCTTTTTTGATTTTAGTATTGACAATGTTCCAGAAGTGTGCTATAATAAGACCATCAAAAAGGGGAGGATAAAGAAATGGAAGTTCTCGGACTCGTGGTTATGGCGGCTATCTTCTGCGGGGTTATCGCCCTGCTGAGTAAGGATTGGAGGGCCAACAGATGAAGAATGAAAAACTGGTCTGGAAAGTCGTGAAGATGCTCCATCGGCGGGCTCAGGTTTGGGAAAAAAATGGCGATTACAGTAGAGCCACAGCCTACCAGTCGGCACATGACATGCTCCTGTACGCCTTGGATGGAAATGAAGAATGCCTGCGGCAGTTCGACTACTACGGAGAGGAGAAGTAAAAATGAAACTGACGAAAAAGTTTTTCTGCCCAGTCAACGGTTGGAATTGCCCCTACTGTAAGGAAGACCTGTCCTGTTCTATGGTAGATGATGGGGATGACCCCGTTGGAGAATGTGATGACGCCGCCGCCATTTGGGGACCCGATGAAGATTACTTCGTCTGGGTTGATGAAAACGGTAAGCACTATGAAACGCAGGACCTCCTGGAAATGGGCTACCACTTCTTCAATGGAATACCCTATCATCCGATGATTGCGCTGGGATAATCTCCCAGCGCGACCCGGGCGATTTTTGAAAAAAAGTATTGACTTTTTTCTGCGAGTATGCTATACTATAGACAATCCAAGAGAAAAGGAGAACTAAAAATGAATCTGAAAGACCGTCTGAAAGACCTGACCGATGAAGAAATCCGTGCTGTGCTGAAATACCTCAATGACCTCCAAGAGGAAAGACAGCAGGAAGCAAAAGAGGAACCCGAACACTACTACGAGTTCACAGGAACCTGGTCGTGGGGTGTCTGGGCCAAGAGCAAAGAGGAAGCGGTGGAGTGCTTCAATAATTCCTACCTTGAGGACTTTGACCTCCTCACCGACGAATACGAGGTGAAGGAATATAAAAACATGTCCGATGAAGAAGCTAAGTCGGACTGGTGTGATGAAGACCCCGACAACGGATGGGAGTTGTAAGTATGAAAGAACTGATTGAGAAGGAGATTCTGCGGCAGGGCTATACTATCCTGCGGTGGAAGGACACTCTGAAACATGGGTGGGGCGTTGAAGTTGAAAAGGATGGCCGTTATACCACCCTTTTTGCGGATGAAGTGATGTATGAGATTTTGGAGAGGGAACTGCGGTGACCCTCTCCTGCGCCCGGGTAACTATTTTGGCCGGCCCGCGCACGGAGGCGCTGGGCCGAACTTCACGCCAAAACACCATATGCAATTTTTTTCGTCACACGAGCGGCATATGCCGCTCTCCCTATTACTCCCGAAAACCCGGGGCCCGACCGGCTTCTGCCAGGGAGACGGTGACGGCGCGCAGCGCCGCCCCATATGGCTAATTTTTTATTACCCCGCCGGGCTTGACTTTCATAAAAAAATATGTTATAATATAAAAAAAGACTTTTTTAGGGCCGCACTCCGTGCTCCGCCCGACCGGACACCGACCGGGGACGCCGCAAGGTCCTACTACTTATAAAAACCATAAAGTCTGCGGACAAGTCCGCATATAGGCAATTTCACCATAAAATCAGGCTTCTCGACCTACGATATAACCTCTCACGCACATTTTACCGCTCCTATATAAAAATATAAAAAATCGAGGCTCGTAGAGCCTCGACTTGATTTTCAAAAAAAATTATTGTATAATATATATAGAAAATGAAAAAAAGGAGATTGCATATGGCTGATAACACCAATGTTTTTTATAACGAACTCCTCGCTCGCCTCCAGAAGGGAGAGAGCGTAGACCATCTGGCCGCCGAACTTACCAAGGCTATCAACGACGCGAACACCGAGCACGAACGCCTCGCCGCTGCGGCGGCTAAGCGTGCCGAGGCCGAAGCCAAGAGGAAGAGTGATATGAAGCAGCAGGACAAGGTGGCCGCAATGGACCAGCTGCTGGATGGACTGTATAGCCTGCTTGCGGCATACGACGTAGATAAGGAAATCCTTTCCATTATCGACGAATTGGACGCGTCCGAAGTGATCCAGGAGATAGATAGTATGTTGGGCTTTGCGGCCCCGCGTAGCGAGCCTGCGAAGCAGGGAGCTAGTGCTCTGGATGACTTTCTAAATAAATACGTGCGGTAAATGCGGAATTAGCTCTCCGAGCAAGGCTCGGAGAGCTTTTTATTATATATATACAACG
>JAEEII010000273.1 GCA_016281295.1 Bacteroidales bacterium | reverse complement strand
GAGGATGATTTTTCTGTTGAGCGAACGACGATAGCGGGCTATCGGAGCGAGCGAAACAAAAAATCAGACCAAAAAGACCCTCAAAGAAGCCGAAAAAGAAAAAAAATAAAACTTTAAACAAAAAATCAAAACAGCTTCTAAACCCTTATCGGGGTAATCTAACCTCTAACTTAGTCGTTCGCCGTGCCAGCGAGCATCGGAACGAATTTGAATTCGCCGAACTCCTCTTGTTGGAGGGTGCCGTCTTCCTTTTTGGTGAGGCGGAGCATGGTTTGGCCTTCGCCGTTGGCGTTGTCCATAGGGATGACCATGATGCCTCCTGTTTTCATCTGGTCCACCAGGGTCTGGGGGATGTTGGGTGCTCCCGCAGTGATGATAACACGGTCGAAAGGCGCGTAGGTGGGCAGCCCCTCGTAGCCGTCGCCGAGGAAGGTCTTCACCCGGTAGGGCAGTTGTTCCAGAATCTCCTTGGTCTTGAAATAGAGGTTGCGTTGCCGCTCGATGGAAAACACCTTGGCTCCCATGGCGGCCAGCACACAGGCTTGGTATCCTGACCCTGTGCCGATTTCCAGCACTTTCATGCCACGTTGTACTTGCAGCAGCTCGGTCTGAATGGCCACAGTGCGTGGTTGTGAGATGGTCTGTCCCGACCCGATTTGAAAAGCCTGGTCGGAGTAGGCGATCTCTACAAAGGACGAGTCGAGGAACACATGACGAGGCACCTCGTTGATCGCCGAGAGCACGTTCTCGTCGTGGATGCCTTTCTTGCGCAGCAGCTCGACGAGTTGGTTGCGCATCCCTTTGTGACGGTAGCTGTCTTCTATTGCCTTCATAATTGGTGGCAAAATTACATTTTTTTGGGTGAACCAGCTTGACAAATCCTTATCTTTGCAAAAAAATAATGCATGATGCTTAAAATTGGTGTTTTAGGTGCTGGCCATCTGGGCAAGATACATATCAAATGCATACAGCTTATTGCCCAATACGAATTGGTAGGCTTTTATGATCCTGACCCTGACACGGTGGCTCAGGTGGAAAAGGAGTTGGGTGTCCATTGTTTCGCTTCGGTTGAGGACCTCATCGAGGCGGTGGATGTGGTTGACATTGTGACACCCACCGTGCAACACTTCCATTGTGCCTCCATGGCATTGCGTCGTCGCCGTCATGTCTTTATCGAGAAGCCTGTGGTGGCCACTCCTGAGGAGGCGGTGAAGCTGATTGACTTGGCTGACGCTGCCGGAGTGAAGGTGCAGGTGGGGCATGTGGAGCGTTTCAACCCCGCATTCATCGCCGCCGAGCCTTTCATCACCTCGCCCATGTTCATCGAAGCCCATCGTCTCTCGATGTTCAATCCCCGTGGCACCGATGTCCCGGTGGTGCTTGACCTGATGGTGCACGACCTCGACATCCTCCTCACCATTGTCCGCTCCACCGTCACCCATGTCAGCGCTAGCGGTATCCCTGTGGTCTGCAAGACCCCCGACATCACCAACGCTCGCATCGAGTTTGAGAACGGGGCGGTGGCTAACCTTACCGCAAGCAGGATCTCCCTGAAAAACATGAGGAAGATGCGCATCTTTCAGGATAACGCCTATATCACAGTGGATTTTCTGGACAAGAAAACCGAAGTCATGCGCATCCACGACGAGGAGCAGACCGGATATCCTTATTCGATGATGCTCGACCTGGCGGATGGGAACACCCGTCAGATCACCCTTGAAAGACCCGAGATTCATCCTCTCAACGCCATCCAGACCGAGCTGGAGAGCTTCTATAGCAGCATCATACACAACACCACACCGGTAGTCACCATCGAGGATGGAGTCAAGGTTCTGAACCTTGCTTACGACATCTTGAAAGCCGTCGATGAATCCATCAAAAAAATGGCACATTAAAACAATATCGCCACTGATAAATCGTTATTTTTCAAAGCATATTTTATGACACGATATTTTACGCTTTTCACATTGTTTTCCATGTTGATATTGGCGTTGATCCCTTCTTGCAAGGACTTCGACGGCCCTCAGACTGTACCCGCCTATCTTCGAATCGACACGGTGAGAGTGAGTTGCGACTATTACATCTATGGAGCAAACACCCATAATTTCACCGATGTGTGGGTGTATGTCGATGGCGATATCTTGGGAGCGTTCGAGCTGCCAGCCATGGCACCGGTGCTCAAAGAGGGCGTGCACGACGTGGCTATTTATCCGGGCATCAAGGTCAACGGCATCGCGCAATCCAGAGCCGACTATCCTTTTATGGACGCGGCGGAATATCCTTCCTTGAACCTTGTGAAAGACAGTGTCATTAAATTGGTCCCGACTTTTACCTACTATCCCGAAGGCGACAATCTGCATGTGCGTTGGAAGGAGGATTTCGACGGCGGCTTCGTGTCGCTGGAGTCCACCTCGACGAGTGATGTCTCTTTTCAGCGGGTCACCGGTCCTATGGCCTGGCATGACACGCTGGGGATTTATTCTTCCTATTCGGGTTTGGTGGAGCTGAATTCCGACAGCCTGCAATTCGAGTTGGCAACCGCTGAGCAGTTTGAGGATCTCCCCACGCATGGGTCGGCTTGTATGCTTGAGATGGATTATAAGTGTTCTGACACTTGTCAGGTCGGATTGTATTATAAAGAGAAGAATACCATCTATCCCTATCCCATCATCCGTTTGAATCCCACAACGGAGTCGGGTGTCAATCCTGTCCAGTGGAAGAAGATTTATATCAACATCGGGCCCTATTTGGTGGAACACGAGAACGCGGATTATTTCAAGTTGTATTTCTCCTCGTGGAGTCTTCGTAACGACGGCCCCCAATATTTCTATTTTGACAATCTGAAGCTAATCTATCGCGACCGATGAAACATAAAAAAGCACTGCCTTATCTTTATGGTGTTGTCGACTGGGTCCTTTCAGTCGTCGCCTGGACCTTGTTTTATTATTTCAGGAAGACGTATGAGGTTCCCAACGTGAATCTGTGGCAGCGTTTCGGACTGGCTTTCCAAGACCGGAGTTTCTGGTGGGCTGTCGCCGTCATTCCGGTATGTTGGGTGGCTTTGCACGGCATCACAGGCGCCTATCAGAGCGTCTATTCCAAATCGCGGTTGAAAGAGCTCTCCCAGACTTTCTTCATCAGCCTTCTGGGTGTCACGGTGCTGTTTTTTGCCGCCATCCTCGACGACCAGATCTTCACGTACAAGATGTATTACCAGTCGTTCATCACCTTGTTCGCCCTGCAATTCGGACTTACTTATATCGGTCGTTTGATGATTACCAGTCTGGTGAAACACGACATCCGTACAGGACGTATCTGTTTTAACACCTTAATTGTAGGGAGCAACGACAATGCGGTGTCGATTTTCAAGGAGATTTCGATGCAGGAGAAGCCTACAGGCCAACGTTTTGTGGGTTTTGTCAACGTATATGACAAGAAAGAATATCTGTTGAGCGAGCATCTTCCTCATCTCGGTGCGGTCAAAGACTTGGTGAAGATTATCAAAGAGTACGAGGTAGAGGAGGTGATCATCGCCATTGAGCGGTCGGAGAAGGACTGTATGAATATCATCCTTCCTGTGATGAATCTGACGGATGCGGAGGTGGAGATTATCCCCGAGATGCAGGACCTGGTGTTTGGAAACGTGAAGCAGTCAGCCATCTGGAGGACTCCATTGGTACAGGTGAGTCCTGAGCTGATGCCCATTTGGCAGCGAGTCATCAAGCGGTTGTTCGACATTTTGGTATCGACCTTTGTGCTGGTGGTGTTCTCACCCGTTTATCTTGTCACGGCTATCATCGTGAAGGCCACTTCTCCCGGGCCTGTGTTTTATGTGCAGGAGCGTATCGGGAAGCATGGCAAGCCTTTCAAGATGGCCAAATTCCGCAGTATGCGTGTTGATGCTGAGGCCGACTGCACCCCACAGCTTTCCAGTGAGGACGACCCCCGAATCACCAAGTTTGGCAAGTTCATGCGTAAGGTGAGACTCGACGAGATTCCGCAGTTTTGGACGGTGTTGAAGGGTGATATGTCGATTGTTGGCTATCGTCCAGAGCGTCAGTATTATATCGATAAGATTATGGAACGTGCCCCTTATTACAGCATGTTGCTGTTGGTGAAACCTGGCATCACCAGTTGGGGAGAGGTGAAGTTCGGATATGCGGAGAATGTGGACGAGATGATTGAGCGCTTGAAATATGACATTCTTTATATCGAGAATGTGAGTCTCGGCTTGGATCTCAAGATTTTAATTTACACGGTCCTTATCGTCATTCAGGGGAGAGGTAAGTGAGAGAGGTTACTCTCTCAACTAAATTTGTCCTCTTTCCAGCAAGGTGATGATGGTTTCGATTTCGTCGTCTTCGCGGTTGGTGGAGGGGTCGTATTCTGATTTCAGGTTGTAGCCCCAGATGCGTGCGAAGCCTTGATAGAAGAAGGCTCTCACTTTGCCGCGCAGTTCCTGGACGACTTGGTAGGAGGTGTTGCCGGTCTCACGGTCGATGAGCCGGATGAGGATGGCGCCTTGTGAGAAGGTGAGTTTCTTGAGTTCTTCGGTGTATTCGTTTGAAATCTCCTCTTCGGCTTGTTTCATCAGGCGTTTGCGTTCGGAAGTGTTGCTGATGCCGGCTAATATCGTGTCATATTCTTTCATTTTTTCACCGGCGATTTTGGCGTAAGGATATACCTTCTTCACGTTGTAAACCAGGCGTCGTCCTTGTCGAGTCTGAGTGATTTCATAGTAACGGCTCAGGAGGTCGATGTCCACTTCGGGGAGATAAACGATGAGCATGGTGTCGTTGCCGTTGATTTGGCCATATACGACATTGATTTTATTGGGGTCGGCTTTTTTTTCGCTTTGGTATGCGTAGGCAGTCTCTTGGGAGATGCGTTTGACGCTTTTGCTTAATCCGTTTTTATTCAAAAGTTGACCGAAGCCTGTGGTGGCGACCATCAAGAGCAGCAGGGCAAGGGATGTTTTCTTCATAGCTTGGATTTTTTTAAGACCAAGCGGGATGAATTGCAACTATTGTGCCAATTTTGTGTTTTGAGAGAGTTTCTCTTCCGCGTAAGCTCTGTCCACGACCAGTTTTGTCTGGCTGTTTTGTCCGGGCATATTAAACATGGCGTCGTTGAGGATGGCTTCCATGATGGAGCGCAGGCCACGTGCGCCGAGTTTGAATTCGATGGCTTTTTCCACGATGAAGTCGAGGGCATCGTCTTGGATGACCAGTTCATGATGGTCCATGGCGAACAGTTTGGTAAACTGTTTGACGAGGGCGTTCTTCGGTTCGGTGAGGATGCGTTTCAAGGCGGCGGGGTCAAGCGGGTCGAGGTGTGTGATGATAGGCATACGTCCGACGATCTCGGGGATGAGTCCGTATTTTTTAAGGTCGGCGGGTGCCAGGTATTTCAGCATGTTGTTTTTGTCGAGGGCTTGGTCGGCATTGGTGCTGTAGCCGATGACGTTGGTGCTTTTGCGTGCTGCGATGATGCGTTCGATGCCGTCGAAGGCGCCGCCGGCGATGAAGAGGATGTCTTTGGTGTTGATAGCGATCATCTTCTGTTCAGGGTGTTTGCGGCCTCCCTCAGGTGGCACGTTGGAGATGGTGCCTTCGAGGAGTTTGAGGAGGGCTTGCTGCACGCCTTCGCCGGAGACGTCGCGGGTGATGCTGGGGTTGTCGCTTTTACGGGCGATCTTGTCGATCTCGTCGATGAAGACGATGCCTTTCTCGGCGGCTTTGACGTTGTAGTCGGCGGCTTGCAGCAGTCGGACGAGGATGTTCTCGACGTCCTCGCCCACATAGCCCGCCTCGGTGAGCACGGTGGCGTCGGCGATGGCGAAAGGCACCTTCAGCATCTTGGCGATGGTGCGTGCCATCAGGGTCTTGCCTGTTCCAGTCTCGCCCACGAGGATGATGTTCGACTTCTCGATTTCCACTTCGTCGTCCTGCACCTGTTGGTTGATGCGTTTGTAGTGGTTGTAAACGGCCACGGCGAGGGTACGTTTGGCTTCGTCTTGGCCGATGACGTATTGGTCAAGAAAACTTTTGATCTCTTTAGGCTTGAGCAGGGAGAAGCTGGGGACAGGAGCTTCTTTGACAGGCATGGGGACTAACTCTTTTGCAATCAAATAAGCTTGTTCCGCGCATTGAGGGCAGATGAGAGCCTCTACGCCTTGCATCAAAGGGCCTGCTTCTTTTTCCGTTCTGCCACAGAAGGAACAATGAGGTGTTTTCCTTGTCGCCATCTTAACGTTTTCTTGCGAGCACTTCGTCAATCATTCCGTATTCCTTGGCTTCTTCCGCGGTCATCCAGTAGTCGCGGTCGGAGTCGTTCCACACCTTGTCGTAAGGTTGTCCCGAGTGATGTGAGATGATCTCGTAGAGTTCCTTTTTGAGTTTCTGGATCTCGCGAGCGGTGATCTCGATCTCGGTGGCTTGTCCTTCCACGCCGCCCATGGGTTGGTGGATCATGATACGGGAGTGGGGGAGGGCTGAACGTTTTCCGGGGGCGCCGGAGCACATGAGCACGGCAGCCATGGAGGCGGCGATGCCGGTGCAGATGGTTGCCACGTCGGGGCCGATGAACTGCATGGTGTCATAGATGCCCAAGCCGGCGTAAACGCTGCCACCAGGAGAGTTCAGATAGATTTGGATGTCGCGTTTCGGGTCGGTTGACTCCAGGAAGAGAAGCTGTGCCTGAATGACGTTGGCCACATAGTCGTCGATGGCGGTGCCGAGGAAGATGATGCGGTCCATCATCAAACGGGAGAACACGTCCATCTGAGCCACGTTCAGCTGACGTTCTTCGATGACCGTGGGGGAGATGTAGCCTCCGCTGTTGTTGATTTGCGAGATGTATTTATCCAGTCCCAAAGGGTTGATGCCCAGGTGCTTGGTGGCGTATTTTTGGAATTCGTTCATGTTGGTTATAGGTTAGGAGTGAAGAAGAGTTACTTTTTGGCTTCGGCTTCGAGTTCTTTCACGAAGTCGTCGTAAGTTTTGTCCGTATAGTTGATTTTGATCTTTGTCTTGAGGAAGGCCGTGATCTTGAGGTCGGCGATCTGGTTCTTGATGTTGTTGACTTGATCTTCGTTCTTGAGGTAGTTCTCGGTGATCTTGTCGATGCGGCTCTTCATGTCGTCGTCCATGGTGTCATAGTCGAGTCCAGGGAAGATCTGGCTGCGGAGGAAGGCGCTGATTTCTTCGTCTTTGATGGCGAGGTCAGGGTTCTCCTTCACGATGCTGTCTTCGATCAGTTGCCAGCGGAGGCCTTTGCTGTAGTTGCTCTCGTAGTTCTTTTCGATATCTTCGGCGGTCAGCTTGCCTTGGTTGTTCTCGGTGATCCAGCGTTTGAGGAATTCATCGGGCATGTCGAAGGGGTTGTTGTCGATGAGGTTGTCGATCATCTTGTTGAGGAGGATACGGTCTGTCTCGCTCTCATATTGTTTCTCCATATCGGCTTTGACATGGGCGCGGAAGGTGTCGATGTCGGTGATATCCAGGTTGGGGTACATCTTTTTGAAGAATTCCTCGTCGAGGATGGGGGTCTCTTCGCGGCGGATGTCGTCGATGATGATGTTGAAGTCGCTGTCGGCGGGGGCGTTGTCGCCAAGGAGTTTGGTGACTTTCTCATCGGATTCGAGGATCTCGGAGAGGTTGACGATGAACTCAGCTCCCACTTCTTTGTCGAGGAGTTGTTTCTTGAGGGTCTTGGTGCGGATGTCCTTCATGGGGAACATCACATAGTCTTTTTGGAATCCGCCTTCCACCTCGTTGCCGTTTTCAGCTTCGCGCACTTTCAGTTCGAGGGTGTCGTTTTCCCCGACGGTCTCCGGATGGGTGATGGTGGGGTTGCGTTCCATGATTTCCTCGATGGTCTTGTCAACGGATTTGTCGTCGGCGATGACACGGGTGAAGTCGATGTTCGACTTGTTGTAATCGACATGGATTTCGGGACGGAGTGCTGCCTCGAAGAAGAAGTCAAGGGAGTCTTGCTTGTCGAAATCAACGGGTTGCTGATGTTCAAGGTCGCTGAGCGGATAGCCGATGAGGTCGAGCTTGTTGTCGAAGATATAGTTGTTCAGCGTTTCAGAGACGAGGGTGTTGAGCACTTCGATGGTGGCTTGCGCGCCGTACATCTTCTTGATCATGCCGAAAGGCACCATGCCGGGACGGAATCCTGGGACGTTGGCTTTCTTCTGAAGTTTGTTAAGCTCTTTTTTGACCTGCGGTTCGTAGTCCTCTTTGACCACGTTGATCTTGATGGAGATGAGGTTGTCTCCCTTGGGAGTTTGTGTTGCGTTCATTATATTAATTAGGTTTTATTATTTTTCTTGACTTGTGCGGATGAAGGGACTCGAACCCTTACTCCTTGCGGAACCAGATCCTAAGTCTGGCGCGTCTACCAATTCCGCCACACCCGCGTTCAGGTCGGTTTAGAGCCTGCAAAGGTACGCTTTTTTTATTATCTTTTAGAAGATGAAGCAATTTTTCTTTACCTTGTTCGTTCATGCAGTGTGTTTTGTCAGAGAATCAACAGAGCGTTTTTATGTTCGTTGCTGATGTTGTTGTGGTTCAAGGGGCTGGGACAGTCGGTTCCCGGTGTTCTCGATAACTATTCTGGTTCGGCATCGACATGGCTTAATCCTTCTACTATTGCCACAGGTTTTGTGCATGATGACTTCGGATTGGCCTCGGTTTCTTTTTCTCTGGAGAACAACTTCGCATATTTGCCTCCCGACACGTTGTGGATGTCGGTGCGTGGCTTGATGAAGCCAGGTGGCACATGGATGATTTTCAAGGATGGCTTGCAGGAAGGGAAGGAGTATTATTATAGGTATCATGATGGAGACCGTCCACGTTATTTTTATCAGATGCTTGACGTGGCCGGGCCTTCGCTCATGACGACTTTTGCCGGCAACCACGCCTTGACGTTTTCGTTGCGACAGCGTGCCTATTTCTCGATTACAAAGATGCCTTGGGAGATCCCGGTGCTGATCACCGAGTCGTTGCGATATGAGCCTTTGCAACATGTCCGTTATGAATCAGAGGGGATGCGTTGGGCCATGCTGGATTGGAGTGAGGTGAACCTGGGTTATGCCACGCAGGTGTTTGACCATGGCGCGCTGAAGATGGATGCGGGTGTGACCGCGAAGCTGTTGCTTGGCGCGGCAGGATTGACGCTTCATGTTGACCAGATGTCGTACGAGGTGGAGAGCGGACATGAGATGTACTTCTACAATATGGATGGGTCACTGGGCCTCTCGTTGCCTTTGTCTTATAGCTGCAATTTGCGGGATGAGCAGCAGCCATGGGAGTATCAGGGGCCTTTGTATAAAGGCATGGGCTTCGGCGCTGATGCTGGAGTCACTTTGACTTACAAGAAGAACACCATTGTTCGTGACGTGCCTCGGTCGGCATGTGATGACGCTCCCATCCCTTATTATTGGCGTGTCGGCGTGTCGGTGCTCGATGTGGGTCGGATTCAGTTCAAGGATCACCTGCTGTCGGAACGCTTGTTGGGTAAGGAGTTTTTGGTGGACATACATGATTTTGACACGGTGACCACCGTCAATGCCGGGATGGATTTGCTGGATCAATTAGAGGGGAATGCTGGTACCGTCATTGACACGACCGCCAGTTTGTCCATCGGCCTTCCCACGGCGTTGAGTCTTCAAGGTGATGTGAATCTCTACCGGGGCTTTTATTGCAATGTCACTTGGATACAGCCTGTTTCGCGCTGGTTTTATGAGGATGCGGTGGAACGTGAGCCGCTGTTGAGCGTGACACCGCGTTTTGAGTCGAGCCTCGTCGGCGTGTCGCTTCCCGTGACATTGTATGACTACCGTTATCTCACCGCGGGTGCTTTTGTGCGTGTCGGGCCCTTGACACTGGGTACCAACGACCTGCTTTCATTGGCGGGGCTTGGTAAAACCCGCTCGATTGATTTCATGGTCTCTCTGCGGCTCAAACTCGACCGTGGTGATTGTCTGTTCAGGCCATTGCTGGATGCTTGTGGTGACAAGTATAGGCACAGGTAGGGGGGTGGGAATTTAGAATTTATAATTTATAATTTAGAGGGAGCTACCCCGTTAGGGGTTTAACCTCGGTAGAAGGAGAATTTAGAATTTATAATTTATAATTTAGAGTTTGGGGACCTTGAAAGGGTGACAGTACACTGCCGTGGGTGGAGCTTGCGGAATCCACGGTGACGGAACACGGTGATTTTGGGAATCCACGGTATATAAAAAAAGAGGGCGACTAAAAAGGTCGCTCTCTTTTTTTTGTTGGATGTAGAAGATTTTGCTATTTTTGTTTTAGGACTATAATTTGGCGAGATAAGAGCCAAAAATAGTCGAAATGCGTTCAAAAAGGCCTCCTTTATTGT
>JAEEII010000272.1 GCA_016281295.1 Bacteroidales bacterium | reverse complement strand
TCGGCTTCTTTGAGGGTCTTTTTGGTCTGATTTTTTGTTTCGCTCGCTCCGATAGCCCGCTATCGTCGTTCGCTCAACAGAAAAATCATCCTCAAAAATCCCTCTCAAATAAGCTCGAAAAAAATCAAAACAGCTTCTTATACAATTCAAAAAAAAAGTGTACTTTTGCCTTCACATAGTGTGACCCTCTCAATAAAGATCACGCAAAGTTATTTTGCTATTATTCACGTCGGAAAAAAGCCTGGGAACTATTTTCTGAATAAAAAGGGAGATAGCAAGTAACCTTAAGGTTACAATGTAGTGTCTATAATAGACAAAGTAACTACACTTTAAAAAAGGTGTGGATACTTTGTCATAGACACTACCGGGGACTCCCAGGCACCCGCCGACGTTTGATGACATCGCTCCACACCTTGTTTTGTTGGCAAAAATACAAATAAATAAAAAAATAATATAAAAATACTATTGAAAATAATTCAATAATCAATCAGTGTTTCCTCGAATCGCGTTTTTCTTTTTGCATCATCTGAAAACTATTGTAGAGATTTTGCCAAATCACATACAACGTTGGGACGATACTACACAGTGGATTCAGATAGCTCTGAGCCATCCAAATGGCCAGCACCGTGTTTTTCTGGCCCAAGGCTTGTCCACCCGCCACCCGGTCGCCATAATGCCGACCGATGATATGCCCCACAAAGAATTGCAGGAAACAGATGAAAATGGATATTGCCACCATCCATAAAAACATCGTCTTATGGGCACGGAACTGGGTCATCAACAGGCCAATGGCACGAGCGATAACCACGGTGAGCGACACCGCCCACACATAAAATGAAAGACTCTTGTGTCGGTTGATGTACTCGTTGGTCTTGGGCAACAGCCAACGGGTAAGTACCCCGAGAACAAAAGGCGCGATAAGCAAAGGGAACACCTTGCCCAAAATGGTCAGGAAAGAGTCCCAGAACGAGATGTCAGGCTTGGCGCCAATGAGACTGAACGAAAGCGGAGCCACCACCGCCACCATCAAGTTACAGGTGAGCAGATATGTGCTCATCATACTGATATTCGCTCCAAGAATCAGCGACACCGCGATGGCCGCCGACGCCGTGGGGGCAAGCACCGTCACAAAGGCCCCCTGCGCGACAATCTCGTCGAGAGGACGAATCAAAAAATAAAAAACAGTAGATACCACCAGCTGAAACAGCAACAGCCAAAAATCAAACATGGTGAAACGCATCTTTTTGACATCCAATGCGTTGAAAGAGAAATACAGCATGATAAAAATCAGATAGGGCAAAGCTGGCTGAAGCACCACGATGTATTCATGGAAAAAAATACCGAGAATGATGGCAATAGGTAATATCCAACTTTTATAACGCTGCATCGACAATGAGTTTTCGGCAGCAAAAATAGTTATTTTTGCAAAAAGTTTCTCATGAACCCTCCTTTTATTGACATACACACTCATTATCAGTCGCTTGTGGAGACCTGTTCAAGGTCATATTTCAGCTATGGCATCCATCCCTGGTGGCTGCATCCCGACTTCGACCCTGGCAAAGACTTAGAACGTCTGGAATCCTTTCTTGAAGAAGGCCGCCTTGCTGCCATCGGCGAGACAGGCATCGACCGCCTCTATCATGACACCCTCACGCTTCAGCTAGAGACCTTCGAGAAACACATCCTGCTCTCTGAACAGTACCATAAACCCCTCATTCTCCACAATGTGAAAGCCACCGCCGACCTTCTCCGTCTGCACAAAAAACGACAACCCCTACAGCCGTGGATCATCCATGGCTTCAACGGCACCGAAGAAGAAGCCCGACAACTCACGGACCGCGGCATCTTCCTCTCCGTGGGTGAAAGCCTATTATACCCAAACAGGAAAATCGGCAAAACCATACTATCCATCCCTTGGGATTATCTGTTTTTTGAGACCGACACCTCAGGACATGGCATCGAAGCAATCTATAGGAAGGCCGCCGAGCGCTTAAACGTCCCGCTTGAGACGCTGAAAGAAAAAATTTTCGTTAACTTTGCAAGGTTAAATCTCGAACCATGGAAGACTGGAAAGACCGCACACGACTGCTCATCGGCGACGATGGCATTGATAAACTGGGAAAGAGCCATGTGTTAGTAGTGGGACTAGGAGGCGTGGGGGCATACGCCGCCGAACAGCTGGCACGGGCTGGCATCGGGAAGCTGACCTTGGTGGATGGCGACGTGGTGAACTGCACGAACCGCAACCGCCAGCTCCTCGCCCTGTGCTCCACACAAGGCCGTCCCAAGGCTGAAGTCATGGCGGAGCGCATCCGCGACATCAACCCTGACATCGAGCTGGAAGTCATCAACCAATATATGAAAGACGAGGCCATCGTCGAGCTGGTGTCGAAGCCCTACGACTATATCATCGACGCCATCGACACCGTGGCCCCGAAGGTATTCCTGCTTTACTATGCCAAACAAAACAACCAGCGTATCGTGAGCTGCATGGGGGCAGGCGGCAAGTTCCATCCAGAGAAAATCGAGATTGCCGACATCTCTCACTCGAACCATTGCCGTCTGGCTTTCTACATCCGAAAGCGGCTCCATCGTCTCGGCGTGTTCGACGGCATCACCGCTGTGTTCTCTCCCGAGCCCGTCGATAGCGCGGCCATCATCACCGAAGGGGTCAACGAGCAAAACAAAGTCTCGAATGTGGGCACCATCTCGTTCATGCCCGCGGCGTTCGGCATCTTTTGTGCCAGCGTGGTCATCAATGCGCTGCTGGGGAAAGACTAATCATAAACACCGCATCACCAAAAGTGTTGTTGACAGTGTGATTTTGAAGGTCACGCACCGACTCCGGGAACTCAAACGACAGGTATTTTCTGAACCATCGGCGGCGCACCGTGGCAGTGGTGGCTTCAGAACGAATCTCCCGCCCTGTCTCCGTGTCGTACCAACGCACCTGATAACGAGCGCCTCTGGGCTGTTTCTTGATAGGGATGACGATGGAGTTGCTGTCTGAGCTGGGTTGCGGACGCTTGGAAGGATTCATGGTATAAACATACCCCTTGGGGTCGTTTACCGAGCCCACCACAAAATGTCCGTTGCTTCCCTTCACATCCGTGAGATGCCGCAACGACTGGTAACAAAAGGCCGTGTCCTGACTCCATCCCATGAGGGTGTCCTCCGAGGCATTGATCATATAATAGGTCTCTAAATGATTCGGGAAAAGCAACTCACGCCCCGAGACCTTACCCGTGGTCATGGCCTGGAAAGAATCTGACAAGAGAGGACAAGCGTCGAAAAAAGTCAGCAAAGGCTTGAACAAGCCAAACAAGTCCTTTTCCTTGAGATATTTCCAAAACCAAAAAGACGCCGGCCCCATGGAGCCAGAGAAGGCTGACGACCATAACGAGTTATGCACATCCACGCCAAAAGGATCTTTTTCCTCCAACTTGGGGTCCTTGCTTGCTTGGCCAAAACCAAACTCACCCATAAAATAAGGCTTTTGGTCATCATGCTGACGTGCTTTTTGCGCTTCACGATACAAGACGTATGAAAACTGCTCCCTGGAGACCGCCTTTTGAATGTTTTGATAGTTGTGATCCTGAACGATGTCGAGATGGTTAAACACTTCTCTTTCAAGCGATGTCTTTCCTTTGGTGTTGCCCAACGAGGTGCTGACCAGATGCTGGTTGGGGTCGAGGCTGTTGATCCACGACTTCATGGTTTCATGCCATTGGATGATGGCTTGTTGGGCTTCCTCGTCGAGTTCCTCCTTCAGGAAAATATTGCCCAATTCGTTCCATAGCTCCCAGCAGACGAGGTTGGGGGCATAACTCCATCGGGCCACGATATAGCGAATCAGGTTTTTGGTGATTCTGATGGCCTGGGGATTGGTGAAAAACTCGATGGGTTGCTTCAGCCCCAAGATAGTATGAAAGGGGTTATAACGCCAGCCGCTGGGCATACCTCCGTATTTCTCACTTTTCTCTAAGTCCTCACTATCCTCCCTGAAATCACCGAAAGTGAAGAAACACAGCATCAAAGAGATTCCATGTTCACCGGCATAACGCACGATAAAGTCGAGTTCCTCTGAGTCTTTCTGGTTCACTGTCGAGTCAAAAAACACCACGGGCTTCCCATCAGCATTACGAAGGGCATGTTCCGGACCATATAATGAAAGATATTGATACCGAGTGAGCCACACCCTCATATAGTTAGCGTTGCCAGCTAGTTTGTCGATATACTCTTGGTATTCGAAGATGCCGTATGGTTTCTTATAGGTGTGATAGTCAACAGCGCCATACCATCCGACGTTAGGGCCTATGGGGAAAAAAGCATGTTCTTTTCGTTTCCCATTGAGATATGCCTCGCGTTTCAGATATCTTGAATTCGCTTGACGGATGAAGCCCTCCGCGTCTCTGGCCTGGCAATCGAACATCAAAGGATGACCGCCATACGAGTC
>JAEEII010000271.1 GCA_016281295.1 Bacteroidales bacterium | reverse complement strand
TGGCCAATTTTTGCCAAAAAAGGGGGTATTTATATATAGAATATTTTATTTTTGCACCTCGAAAGGTCGCCGCCCATGAAGAACGAGGACATCAGGAAACTCTCTCGTGAGGAGTTGTTGCAGATGCAGCATCTCTATGAGGCTGTGGTGCGCCGTCACGCCAAGCTGATACGCTATGTGTGTGCCGGTCGGTCGGGAGGCAACGAGGAACTCTGCAAGGAACTGATACAGGAGGTTTCCATAGGGTTGTGGCTGCATCTCGACAGCTACCGTCCCGGCAGGCTGGAGGGTACATGGGTCTACTGGCGGGCACGGAAGGTCATCAACGACTTCTTCCACCAGCGGATTCCGTCACCCGAGCGGCTGAGCAGCGAGATAGTCGACACTTTGGCCGAGGAGACCTATGAGGGACGCGAGCAGCTGGAGGAGATTATGGTTCGTCTCACCCCCAACGAGCGACGCCTGATGGAGATGCAACTCGAGGAGATGGATGTCGACGAGATGGCTGCAAAACTCCAATGTTCCACCAATGCCGTATACAAGAGGCTTCGCCGAGTCATAGCGAAAGCCCGCATTATAAACGAAAAACTGAACAAACGATGAAAAATAACGACAAAGAAACGCTTTTGACGACGCTGCGGTGCCAGCATTCTTTGGCCAAAGAGCTGCGACAAGGACAGCTGCGTCTTGCGACGACGCTCACCGACGAGCCCGTCGGCCCTCTGATGCGGCGCGAACGGCACGGTTTTGCCTTCCGCCTCTCCTGTCTGGCGGCCTTCGTCGTCCTGGTCACTTATTCCTGTTCTCCGGCGGCCGACAACACCGCCATGCGTCTCGAGCGCTATGCCTCTCGCGAGCAGGCTTTCAACGACACCTTCAACCTCCTCCATCGCCAATGAACAAACGTAGAGTCATATCGGTAGCGGTCTGCCTGGTGGTGGCGGCATTGGTGCTGGTGGTGAAATACCATCCGCGCACGGTGCCCGTCGAGGAATGCAGCCAGATTTATAGGGATTATGCCGACAATCCCCATATCGCTGTAGCCTTCATCAAGGACTTCCCCGTCAACGACACCCTCCGTGTCGATGTCACCACCCTCCAGGCCACCGACTCTCTCGGCTGGGAGACACTGAAGAATGAGTTCCATATTATTTCACTTTCGGACAATATACAACGAAAAATAGAGCAAGGGATTGATAGGGTGAGCACTCGTATTGTATCCAAAACCGACCCAACACTCCCTATGGATACCTCCGAATTACTTAATAATAATGTTATTGCTATTTCTCGACTCCATCGTACAGTGAGTGTCTTTTATATAAAAGCAGAAGCTGAAATAGACGCAATATTATATAATCAATTAAACATCGATTTACCAAATTAAAAACAAGTAACAAATGAAAAAAACATTGAAAACAGTTGCTCTCCTCTCTGTAATGAGCCTGACAGCCGTAAGCTGCCAGAAAGAAACCTTAATTACCCCGCAAGGAATTTCCGAAAACGTCTCCACCTATACGTTGTGTTATACTATTGATGGTGAGACATCTCAAATCACCCTTGTTGGTGAAGTTGCCTGGAATGAATTTGTCGAACGGCTTATTGCTTTGGCCGAAGAGGGACACTCCGTAAGTTTCCGTCAAAACAACCAAACGCGAAGCATGTCGAAGGAGAAAGTAATCTACACCACCCACGATCACGACGATGCTGTTGCATGGGCAGTGGGAATGGCCAAACAAGGCTATGAAGTTACAATTGATTTTGACGAAGCAACGCATACATATACTTGTATTGCTGTCAAATAGAGTGATTACCCCCCCAAAAAAGAAAGGACCCATGAAAATCATCTTTTTCCGTCTCTGCCGATAGAGGTGCGCCGTTCGCAGGGACAAAAAGAGAGGGTGCCCCGCAGGGAGAGTGCCATGAATACGTTTTGGAAAAACACTCCTCCCTGCCTCCCGGCACCCGAGGCACAAGGCGATAACCTCATGCAAAATACATAACGCAGAGGAACCCGCTTTATTGTGCAACAAGATTTGGCGCCAAAGAAAACAAATTGATAAAATAAACGTTAATAAATAACAACTATGAAAACAATCCTAAAATCATTGTTTTGCATATTCATTGCAATGCTGTTCCTCTCAGCAAACGAGGCCAAAGCCATCGAACAAGTCAGGTATAACATGGATGATTACACCAACCCCGGTTCGATAATAAGACATTACGCTGACGGAATAGATATTGTTTGTTATAACAACTCGAGCTATCCATATTTTATGATGTACAAACATGGAGTGTCCACAACGAACGAACTTTTTCTGTACCCTATGGACACGGTATGTGATTTCGAGATATACAACGACACCGTCTATTTTTGCGGCATAATGCAAGAAAGAATGGTTGGACATGCTGTGATAGGATATTTCGCAGTGGCCGACCTGTTTAATCTGAATCCGTCCAACGTGTCGTATATAAACCTGCCGGCAATGACAAATGTCTGGGCAATAGAGGTGGGATGGTTTGCTTCGCGGAAGCACGTGGTGGGAGTGGGAGAATCCATCGATTCCGACGGTATGATGGTGGACATGATTGACGAATCAGTCCATTGGATGGTCAACTTTGGTGATGTGGGAGGTGACACAGTCCTCTTGTCCGATTTAGCAATAACACAAGATTATGTGGTGGTCACATCGAAAAGAAATGTAAATATTGTTTATACCCCTAGTCGTTTGTGGTATTTCAAAAAACCAACGATGCCAGGATATTCCATCTTCCAAGGCACCGTCTCTTTTCTGGACAATAATCTCGAAATCAGAGAGAAATACCGGATAAGGGCGATGGCTGGAAATGGTTTTATTACAGCATGCCATAGTGATAATATCCACGGAAGTTTAAATCCATTTGTAGTATCCTATTATAGTGGCTTTACGTGCAACCGGAATGTTGTAATTGATGAGGGATTCTTTAATTTTGTGACTCTGGGAGATATCAGTTACACTTTGGGCTCGAATGTGGTCAACCTACTTTTGCATGGAACGTATCATACTAATTCCAGTTCAATTACCAGAAGTGTGATATATGAAATAATCTATGGTGCCTTGCCATCAACAGTAATGGCACACGTCTATGATGGGGTCATCTTTGAATCTTTAGACCGTATTTGGTCAATTAATCTTGATGAGCAGCACCTTGTCTCATCTGGATACAGGCCAGAAGCTTATGTACCCTATTATTTAAAGTACAATTCTCTTTATTTCGACGGGAGTTGCTTAGACAAAATGGACAATTATGCGGATACGATTAAAATCAGCTCAAATAGAACTGATCCTAAAATTAAGAGTGTAGAAATAAAACAATTACCCATAGTTATTGAGGCTCCCAGAGAACCCCATCAAGTGGATACAAAATGCATCTCACCGACGTATCCACAAAAAAAGGAAGAAGATTAACCCCTAAAAAAAATGATATGAAAAAAACAATTCTTTTCCTCGGATTTTTGATGGCGTTGCTACAGCCGTTGGCGGCGCAGGACACCGTCCATCTTCACGACATGCGAATGATAAGCCGCTATTATGTGCCTGTCTGGCCGGATGCTTTTCCGGTTCGCGTCATTGATGGGGAGAAATACTTTAGAGGATGGTTGATGACAACGGCAGAAAACCTCGAACAG
>JAEEII010000270.1 GCA_016281295.1 Bacteroidales bacterium | reverse complement strand
CTTACGGCAACTCCCAGTATAACCTGTTCGACCAGACGGGCCAGGCCGACTGGGGTTACAATGCCATCAGCAACGGCGGCAACCAGGAGAACAGCGGCTGGCGTACAATGACAAAAGAAGAATGGGATTACCTGTTCAACATCCGCGCCACCTCTTCAGACATCCGTTACGCAAAAGCGACAGTGAACAACGTGAATGGCGTGATACTGCTACCCGATGACTGGCAGACATCTTATTATTCATTAAACAGCACAAACACCTCAGGTGCCAGTTTTTCCACAAACGTCATTACTGCCACGCAGTGGAACACCTTGCAGCAGCACGGTGCGGTCTTCCTTCCCGCCGCTGGTATCCGCAATGGGACTTCGGTTAACGATGTGGGCAGCTACGGCCTTTACTGGTCGGCCTCGTGCAGCAATATCAAGCTCGCGTACTACGTGTACTTCGGCGATGAAGGCCTCAATGCGAACAGCTACTACAGCCGTTATTATGGGCGATCCGTGCGTCTTGTGCGCGCCGTGGAGAATGATTCCTTCGGCATCAACGCCACACCCGACCCCGCGGAGGGCGGCGCGGTGAGCGGTGCCGGCGCCTACCAAGCGGGCTCCGAATGCACGCTCACTGCCATAGCTAATGAGGGCTATTCATTCGTCAGCTGGACAGAAGACGGCGAAGAGGTCTCAGCCGATGCCGTCTATAGCTTCACAGTGATAGGTGACCGAACCCTGGTGGCGCATTTTGCCTCTACCTTTAACCCCGCTGAACATGGTTACACTACCTACGACTGGCAGAGCAATGGCGGCGCTCGTACCTGGACTCATCTGTGGCCCGATGGCAAGGTCAACTTCGCCTATACCACCGCCTCTGTCCCGGGCAGTTATAGCGACCGTGGCACAGGGATCGTTACCTACGACGCGGCTGGCGATTCGTGGGTTTTTTCAGTAGGAAGGGTGGAAAACGAGAGGACGGGCTTCGGCTCTATCGCCCAATATGGTAGCAACGGCCTTGTGGTTGCCGCTCATACTAATGTCGATTGTCGTATTTATATCATCCCCGACAAGGACAATATCGCTCAGAATCTGGAACCAGTCAGCATTATCGATGATGGCATCGAGCCATCCTGGCCTGCCGTGATGACCTCGGGCTCCAACCGTCAGATTATCCATCTGCTGGTCACCGCCTATCCTAATGTTTATACCGACGAATCCGAAGTCGAACAGCCTATGGTTTATTACCGTTCCACCGACGGGGGCGCGACTTGGGATAAACAAAAAGTTGTGCTCCCCTATATGGATGCCAACTATTGCCGCAAGTGGGATTCCAACGGCTGTTATTGGATGGAAACCACCGACGACAACTGTCTCGCCCTCGTCGTCAACAACGCTTGGTCGGATGGCATGGTGCTTTATAGCTATGACGACGGTGAGACTTGGGAACGCAAGGTGTTCTACAAACATCCCGATCCATTCGGGTCGTTCGACGAACCGTTCTATTTCCCACGCTGGACCTCCTGCCAATGGGACAGCCAACACCGACTGCATGTCCTTTATGCCTTCATTGGCGTAAGCGGCAGTGCTCATTCTTATACAGAGTATCTTGAGGGCGGAGGCGTGGCCTATTGGAATGAGACCATGCCTTACCAACTCGAGGGTAATACGGAGAGCGACATCCCAGGCAATCTTACTCCGGGCCGGCCCTTCGTGATGGATCATGATTATCTGTCTAACGACATTCAAGGCTCAGTCTGGTATAATCCTGAAGTCAGTCATGAGATGTGGCCGGAGTATATGGGCTATCTTCCTCCGTTGACCGATGACGGCGACCCGGAAGATCCTTACATGGCCACGGAATTCAACATACAGGATTTTTCGAAGCACGGTGCCTTCCATAGTGGCGTTTCTGCCTTCCCGGTGTTGTGTATGGTTCCAGGAACGGATGAGATGGTCGCGGTGTGGAGTGCCCTGGATGAAAACCATACCGACGACAAAGGGAATTACTACTACAAGCTTTTTGCCTCATACTCCAATAACGGAGGTGTCACTTGGTCGCCTATGGTTCATCTGACCAACGATTTGGACTACGCTCAAAATGAATTTGTCTTCAATCAAGCGGTCGTCATCGGACGAAAACTGGTTATCGCTTCACAAACCGACAACCAAACGGGATCGTATCTTATGGGGGATGACTCCGATGCTTATGACAACTATTACCAAGGGCTTGTTTTTGACATTGAATCGTTGTTTGATACCACTCCGGCGACCCAGTTCTCCATCACAGTTGAGATGAATGATGCTGAAATGGGCAGCGTGACGGGCGAAGGCATGTATTACGAAAATGGAATATGTATGCTTACTGCGACACCTAACACCAAATACTTGTTTGTCAATTGGGCAGAGGACGGTGAGGTGGTCTCCACCGATGCCACTTATGGTTTCAAAGTGACGGGCGAACGCCATCTGGTGGCGAATTTTGAACCATCCACCGAGGTGTTCATCGACCTCCTTCCAGGCTGGAACTGGATCAGCTACCTCCTAAAAACAGAGACCCCTATCGAAGAGGCACTGATTAATCTCATTCCAGAAGAGGGCGACATGATTAAGGAACAAAATTCCAACTGTACTTTCATCAATGGTCAGTGGAACGGTACTTTGACGACAATGAAGCCTGGTAAAGGCTACATTTATCTCAGACAAGGAACAGCAACAACCTTCACTTATCCTGATACCCAACAAGAGTAATTGCTGGTTATTTGCTGCTAGTTTCAATTATTATTGTATCTTTGTCTTTTCAAACGACAACAACCCTATCGTGAAAAGCCTTATGTCCTATGAACAACCCTAAGACTGAAAAAGAATTCTATGCTGTGCTGGCACAATGCCGACAGCTGTTTATCGATAAAATGAAAGACTACGGGCCGGCCTGGCGTATCTTGCGCACGCCTTCCATCACAGACCAGATCTTCATCAAAGCTAACAGAATACGCACCCTTCAGACGGCTGCCGAACGTCTGGTGGACGAGGGCATGGAGCCGGAGTTCATCGGCATCGTCAACTACGCGGCCATGGGTATCATCCAGCTGCAACTCGGCGTGGTGGACCAACCGGACCTGAGCTCCGAGAAAGCGGCGCAATGGTACGACAAAGTGACCCGTGAGGCTTACGAGCTGATGACCCGTAAGAACCACGACTACGACGAGGCCTGGCGCTCCATGCGCGTCAGCTCCATCACCGACCTCATCCTCATGAAGGTGCTGCGTACCAAATCCATCGAGGATAACGGAGGCAAGACCATCGTCTCTGAAGGCCTCGACGCCAATTACTACGACATGATTAACTACGCCGTGTTCGCCTTGATACTCCTGACGGAACAGAAAGAACTGAAAGAACGGATGGAAGGGAAGGAGGGCGCACAATGAAAACTACCAACTCCCTGGTTAGCTGGATCAGCATCGCGGTGGCCGTCGCATCGGCGGTGGGCATCGTCTTCATCCCCGACTATAGGCTGTGGTTTCTCGTCATCCTGCTGCTGAACATCGCCGTCAGCATCGTGTTCCGTAAGAGCTATGGCAAAGAAGCCCTCACCGTGTGCCGTATCCTCATCGGCCTGCTCTTCATCTTCAGCAGCTTCACCAAAGGAGTGGATCCCTTGGGAACCAAATACAAGATGCTCGATTATTTTGCGGCTTACCATATCGAATGGCTCAACGGGCTGGCACTGGTGCTGGCTGTGCTGATGATTCTCGCGGAGTTCCTCGTGGGCATCTGCCTCGTGACCAACGTGTGTCCGCGTATCGCCGTCATCGGTGGCGCGGCCTTGATGGTTTTCTTCACCATCACCACGCTCTTCGATGCCCTCTATGACATGGTGCCGGATTGTGGCTGCTTCGGAACAGCCATCAAGATGACCAACTGGCAGACCTTCTACAAGAATCTGGTGATCGACGCGGTGCTGCTGCCACTGATCCTGAACTTTAAGTCGCTGAAAAGCCGCCTCAACTGGAAGGTGCAGCTGCTGATAGGCTTCGTCTATGCCATCCTCTTCACAGGCTTCGAGATCTATAACTACCGTCACCTGCCGGTCATCGACTTCATGGCGTGGAAAGTGGGCAAGCAGATGAACCAGCCAACCCAACAGGAACAGCAGATCTATCTGACATTCAGGAATAAAGAGACTGGGAAGACCCAAGAATACCTCTCGCCGAACTATCCTTGGAACGACTCGGCGTGGATGAGCCGGTGGGAGTTTGTGGACCAACGCATCGTGGGGGGTAACAGCTACCTCGGCTTCTCGGCACTCGACCAGGATGGCGATGACGTGACGGAGATGATCCTCACCACAGAGAATCTGATGATGTTCACCTCGAACGATATGAGCGCCATTACCGTCAAGGAATGGGAGAAGATAAAAGCCGTTACCGAAGAGGCGGAACGACAAGGCTTTTATGTGATTTGGGTCACCGCCTCACCTCAAGACTATGTGGAGGAAATCCAGGAACGCTATCCCTTCGTCGCGGAGGTGTATTATGGCGATGAGCTGGAAATCAAAACGATTGTGCGTTTCAACCCAGGACTGATTTGGCTCGACGAAGGACTGGTGAAAGATAAATGGAGTGCCATCGACTTCCCCGTGTCCCGTGTCCCGCGTCCATAAACCCCGCCTATGTTATCCTACATCATCAGGAAGTTGCTTTACGGTCTCGCGGTGCTTTGGGGCGTCGCGACGCTGGTGTTTTTCCTGTTCAACATCCTGCCGGGCGACCCTGCCCAGATGATGCTTGGACAACGTGCCGACCAGGCATCGGTGGATGCCATCCGCGAGGAACTGGGGCTGAACCAGTCGCTTGGAAAACAATATGTGGATTACCTCAACGACTTGGTGCCAGTTTCGTTTTATGATGTGTCGGAGGGCGATGCCAAGCTGGAACGTGTGTCGCCTTATGTACGTATCGCCACCATCGGCGCGACAGCAGTGGTGTTGAAAGCGCCTTATCTGCGGATGTCGTACCAGAGCAGGCGCAAAGTGTCGAACATCTTAGGCGAGGCGTTTCCCAACACGTTGCTCCTGGCCGCGGTGTCCATCTCTTTCGCCTTCATCCTGGGACTGGCCATCGGCATCCTGACGGCTATCCTCAACACGAACTTCCTGAACAAGCTCACCCTTTTTATCACCACCATCGGCATGTCGCTGCCCTCGTTCTTTGCCGCCATCCTGATGGCTTGGATCTTCGGTTTCCTCTTGGAGGATGTCACGGGGCTGAGCATGACGGGTAACTTGTATTCCGTTGACGAATACGGAAGGGGAGAGTACCTCACCTTGTCCAACCTCATCCTTCCCGCCTTGACCTTGGGGATGCGTCCTCTGGCAGTGGTGGTGGAGCTGACCCGCACATCGTTGCTCGAGGCCATGTCGATGGACTATGTGAGGACGGCCAAGGCCAAAGGCTTGCGTCCTTGGAGGGTCATCTGCGTCCATGCCTTGCGTAACGCGCTGAACCCCGTGGTGACGGCCATCTCGGGCTGGTTTGCCTCCTTGCTGGCCGGTGCGGTGTTCGTGGAGTATGTCTTCGACTGGAAAGGCATCGGCGTGGTGGTGGTGGATGCCTTGGAGAAATACGACTTCCCCGTGATCATGGGGGCGGTGCTGCTCATCGCCGTCATGCTGGTGCTGGTCAACTTGATAGTTGACATTATCTATGGCCTCATCGATCCGAGAGTCCGCATCAGTTGATCATCCACGAGAGGTCAAGACAGATATTGTCGAGATACCTCAGATCTCCATAGGTATATCCCGCGGATAGGGCGAGCTGAAGCCTGTTTGTAATCATCCAGGTCATGCCAAATTCGGGAAGATATTGTCTGTTGTTGCGATTGAAGTAGTTGTTGAATTCAACAAATCCTCCCAGCTGATCGGTGAAGGAATAACATACGCCAACGCCCAGATACTTCGTTGGCTTGGCATCCTCTCCGTCAAACTCCAATCCGGCGTTGTAGCAAAGGCTGAGCTTCTCGCCGATGCTCTGCTCCAACAACAAATACAGGAGGGGCGCGATGTGAGAGGGACGCAATTCGGGACTTCCGATATGGGGCGATTGGAACTCGGCCAATATACCCACTGAAGGGATTAGCCCCTCGCCCTCGTAGCATTTGATCTTGGTGCCGATGGTGAGCGGGCTGACCCCCATACCCTGGAAGTCATATCCCTCGCCGGTCAGGAAATCGGCGCCCACACGCACCTCCACGTTTTCGAAAAGACCATAGCGGATGATGGTGCTGTTAATTGCCAAAACCCGATCGTCGAAGGGCTGATCAAGCCGTATTCCGTTCTCCCACGAGATCTTGTGATGAGCCAATACCTCGGCACCCCACACGTAACCTGGACGGTCGGGGACAAAGACAACGTCCTCTTCCTGTGCATGGCATAAACCAACCATCAGCAGGAGTGCGAAAAACAAAAAAAACTTTTCCATATTTGTTCTTTTAAATCTTGAAGCAAAATTACTAAAAAAAACGTACCTTTGCCCTTTCTTGAATCTTAAAATCTAATAATAAAATGAGAAGCAAAATTGTAGCAGGTAACTGGAAAATGAACATGACCTTCGGCGAGGCCGAAGAACTGGTGAACGACATCCTCGACCGTTTCGAGGAACAAGATGAAGTGAAATGCGAGGTGATTATCTGCCCGCCATTCCCGTATCTGGAGATGCTTACCGACATGGAGTTCGAGGAGCAGCGTTTCAACGTCGGCGCACAGAACTGCAGCGCCTACGACAAAGGTGCCTACACGGGCGAGGTCTCAGCCAAGATGTTGAAGTCACTCGACGTGGATTACTGCATCATCGGTCATAGCGAGCGCAGGAAGTATTTCGGCGAGACCAACGAGGTCTTGGCCGAGAAAATCAACCGCGTGATTGAGAACAACATGTCGCCTATTTACTGCGTGGGCGAGGTGCTGGAAGAACGTGAGGCGGGTCGCCATTTCGAGGTGGTGCGTGAGCAGCTGGAAAAAGGCTTGTTCCATCTCGACGGCGATGCCATCTATGATGCCATCATCGCCTACGAGCCGGTGTGGGCCATCGGCACAGGCAAGACCGCCACACCGCAACAGGCTCAAGAGATGCATGCCTTCATCCGCTCTCTCGTCAAGGAACACTATGACCAGGCGGCAGCCGACGACATCCGCATCCTCTATGGTGGCAGCTGTAACGCCAAGAACGCCACAGAGCTGTTCTCACAACCTGACGTGGATGGTGGACTCATCGGCGGCGCCTCACTCAAGGCGGAAGACTTTGTCTCAATCTGTATGCAGGCTTCGGGAGTGGAGAATTGAGAATTGAGAGATGAGAACTTGGGAATACACATTTACAATTCCGACATCGGATGTCCAGCATGATATGCTGACGACGATGTTGGGGACCATTGGTTTCGACTCGTTCATGGACGATGACATGACGCTGAAGGCTTATTGCACGGAAGATCAGCGTGACGATGACGCCGTTCAGGAACTGCTGGGGATGGATGCCTTTGCGGGCATCCATCTCTTGGCCGTGGAGGTGATGCCCGACAAGGACTGGAACGCGGTCTGGGAGTCTTCGTACCAGCCTGTCATTGTCAACGAGCGTTGCCGTGTGCGTGCTCCTTTCCATGAGCCGGATCCAAGTTTCGAGTTCGACTTGGTCATCGAACCGAAGATGTCGTTCGGCACCGCCAATCATGAAACCACCGCGCAGATCATCACTTTGATGCTCGAGACTGACTTCAAGGGAAAAGATGTGCTCGACATGGGCAGTGGCACCGCTGTGCTGGCCATCCTCGCCAAAAAACTGGGCGCGGCACACACCGTCGCCATCGACAATGACGAATGGGCCTATAACAACGCGTTTACCAACGTGGCTCTCAATGGTGTCAACGACATCGAAATCATCCTGGGTGATGCTAACGCCAGCATCCTCAACGACACCACTTTCGACGTGGTGCTGGCTAACATCAACCGTAACATCCTGCTCCGCGACATGCACCGCTATGTACAGGCGATGCGCCCTGGAGCTCATATCTTCTTCAGCGGCTTCTACACCGAAGACCTGGATAGCATCCGCACGGAAGCGGAACGTCTTGGCTTGCGTTATGTGAGACACCTCTCCAGAAACAACTGGGTGGCTGCTGAGTTTGTGAAATAAATCATGCCGGAATGATGCCGGCTTGTCGCTTTTTTTAACATGAAAAGAATCTTGTCTTTCATTGCCGTGTGCTTCGCCATGGCCATCAACGGGTTCTCTCAGGGGACTCATTTCTCAACCGATAAAAGCCAGTTTTATGAGGAACTGAAAGCTTATCTGACCTCTTCGACCTCGAAGGAGGACAAGAAAGCTGCCGAACTCATGATGCAGGACTTCCAAGCAGTGTGGAACGACAGTTATGGCCCGGAGGAGTCGGCGACAGCCATCCAGCTGTATGAGGTCATGCGCGTTAAAAGCGGCAACCGCGCCTTTTATAACTTGTTTACCTTCACCGAGGCTCTGCTCCATGCACCCCAAACGGGACTGCAACGCGAAGACCTCCGACGCTGGTTGGCCTATACCAATAATAAATATGGGAACCGACCCATGAAAATCGACAGCTACCTCAAGAGCTGCCGCGACTTGTTTGCTGACCGTGTTGTGTGTGAGAAAGGCGTCACCCAGTGGATCGCCCAAGATGCCTCGTTCAGCTTCCCCACCGACACCGCCTTCATCGTCAACATCCCGCATTGCTCCCTCGTCCTTAAGACTTCCAAAGACCAGTCGGTCATCCATGAGACCCAAGGCGTGTTTAGGATGGAAGACAACCAATGGATTGGGAAAGGCGGTCGTGTGGACTGGTCGCGGTTCGGCCTCCCCACCGACAAGGTCTATGGCATCGTTCATGACTATAAGATCAACCTGGCATCGTCCAACTATAACATCGAACACATCGATTTCTTCAACAAAGACTATTTCGACCAAGCCATCCCTTGCTCCTTTGAAGATGGTGTGACCAACTCACCACCCAACGAAAAGACCATGTTCCCCAAGGCTTTGTCGGTCGATGGCCATGTCCAGTCGGGACATCTCTACAACGGTGTGGACTTCTTGGGAGGCTTCGGCATGGTGGGAAAGTCAGTCAGCTTCTCCGGAACCCATGACAACCCTGCCCAGCTGGTGTTTAAATACAAGAACCGTATCACCTTGAGGATGAAAGCGAAACGGTTCATCTTCTCCGACAACAACCTCGTCTCCAATGAAGCCGCCGCACGGATTTATCTGTATGACTCTATCGGACAAACCGTCGATTCTATCTATCATAACGACTTGGGTTTCCGCTTCGACACCGAGAAAGACAAGGTGCTGCTCTATCGTAAAGACAATGGCGTGGGTACTGGACCTTATCACGACACCTATCATGAGTTCGACATCTTCCTGGAAGCCATCTATTGGGACCGTAACACCAATCTGATGGACTTCCGCCGCCTTGAAGGCACCAGCGGCGTGAGCGAAGGCGTGGTGTCCTCTGTGAATTATTTCAGAAAAGCAGACTACCTCAAGATTCAAGCCTTGGATATGAAACATCCAATGGAGAATATTAATAAATTTCTACAAATATATAAATACGAAGATAATATATTTGATATAAATGATTTGTCTGCTTATTTGAAATATCCCTTGTCGCAAGTGACTTCTTTAGTGTTGAACCTTCAGGCGCAAGGGTATCTCGAATATGACAAGGACACCCAGAAGGTGACGGTGCTCGACCGTTTCTTCGACGTGCTGGCCTCGGATCATGCGGAGTTCGACTATGATGTGATTCGTTTCCAGACACGGGCTACTAACCGGCAGCCGAACATCCGTTTGGTGCTGGGTACCAACGACATGTTAGTTTATGGCATCTGGGATGACCAAACGGGGTCGGAGATTCCTTCCATCACCTTGAGCGATTTCAAACATGTTGTGATCCTCCCCGATGATGCCCGGGTGGTGCTGAAAAAACATCGTAACTTCAACTTCTCAGGCTGTATCATGGCGGGAATGTACGAGTTCTTCACCAAGGACTGTCTCTTCAACTACAACACCTTTTCCATCGACATGAAGAAGGTGGACTCGTTGCGTTTCTACGCGCGTTTCGACGGCAGGGTTTATCCCGTGGAAGGCACGGTGGAGCGTTTGAGAGGGACCTTGGAAATTGACGAGCGCGACAACAAATCGAGCGTGCGGAAGACCCCCGACTATCCTAAGTTCCATTGTCCTGGGAACTCCTATAAGTTCTATCGCGATATCAATGGCGGCGTTTTCGACTTAGAGCTGCCCGCGGATTCGCTGACGGATGAGTTCTTGGCCGACAAGTTCTACTACTGCCTGGAACCGTTCTCCATGAACAGCCTCGACAACCTGAACAGCGAGGACATCGCCTTCAAAGGACGGCTGGTTTCGGGAGGCATCTTCCAGGACATCGCTCAGCCATTGGTGGTGATGGACGACCATTCGCTGGGCTTTGAGCACACCATCGGCAATGGCTCCAGCGACAGCTATCCCATCTATGGCGGCAAGGGTGGATTCCATCACAAGGTGTTCCTCTCTAACGAGGGGTTCTATGGACAGGGTAACCTCGACGTGGAGACTTCGGTGTACGAGGCACCCCGATTCGACCTCTACCTGGATTCTGTCAGCGCCGCCGTGGAACATTTCGCCATGCACGAGCGTAACAAAGATGTGCATTTCCCCAAGGCCACTTGCGGTCCCTTGGATCTTAAATGGGATCTCACGGAGCCACAGCTTTATACGACCACTAAGGAGGAACCGATTTGCATGTATGACAGCACCTATTTCCGTGGTGTCACCATGCTCTCCGACAAGGGCTATCGTGGCGATGGCGAGCTGACTTTCGGGTTGACACGTTTTAACTCGGACTATTTCGACTTCGACGCTCATTCCTTTGTGGCCGACTCTTCCGACTTCGTGCTGTATGACGAAGATGGCAACACCCAGGCTTTTTTGGCGGAGAACTACCGCTCTTTAGTAAACTTGTCGTCGAAGAAGGTACAGTATCAATATCTGGATGTTAAGAGCAACCTCGACTTTCCGCTGAACAAGTTCTACTGCTCGTTACAGGAGGCGGAGTGGGACATGACGGCCAATACCATCCACCTCTTCAGCCCGGCTTCCTCGTTTGCCGACTACGCCTCTGCCAAGACCCACGACGAGTTGCTGGCTGTGCATAACGCTGCCTCGAAGTTCGTCTCGTTGCTGCCTGAGCACGACTCCTTGGAGTTCTTCTGCTCCAATGCGGACTACAATATGAACGACTATGTGATCCACGCCCACGACGTGAAGATTATCCGTGTCGCCGATGCCGCTTTGTTCCCTGCGGATGCCAACCTCGACATCATGCGTAACGCCGAGATTCCTCCGTTGGAACATGCGACCCTGCTGGCTGACACCACGAGCCGAAAACACCTGTACAAAGACGCTGAGGTGTCCATCTATAGTAGGAAGCGCTATGAAGCCAAAGGTACCAAAGACTATTTGGATAGCGAGGGCGTAGCCACACCGATATGGTTCGACAAAATCACCCCGGTGGAAGGTGTCAGCATCGGCCATGCGGAGGTGTCGGACTCCTTGGGCTTCCTGTTGAGTCCCTATTTTGGCTTTAGTGGAAAGGTCACTTCGACTGCTTCCTCACCTTTCGACTATTATGAAGGGCGTTTCCGTTTGACAGAATCTTGCTTGGAGGACACCGTGTGGTTCGTCTCGGCGACGGAGATTGACCCCTCCAAGGTGAGCATTCCCGTGGATATGGAGAAGATTCGGTCGGTGCGTCAAGGTCTGTTCAACGGCTTGTGTTATGAATTCGGCAATGCCGGAGGCTATCGCGCCAACTTCATGAAACCGATGAATCCTGAGACCGTCAAGGTGCTGATGCAGGATGGCGACTTGAGCTATGATACTGACAGCACCCGTTATATGATTGTGGACCGTCAGCATCCTGACTATCGTCTGGAACTCTCGGATCGTTGTGTGGTCACGGGTCACGGGGTTACCAACCTTGGCTTTGACGTGGGACTGACCCAGCTGGCTTGTTATGGCAGCTATGTGGGCTTCCCGAACGACAGTTTGGTGATGGATGTGGTTAACGTGTTCCGTGTTCCGGCGTTCAATGATCAGATCCTCAAAGATATAGCTGAGGTATATGCCGCCGTGGAAGGACAAGCGGTCGATTTAACCAAGACGGAGTTTGTGGAATATCTGAAGTCGGAGCGAGGGGAGGAGGCCGCGGATGCCTTACGGCAGGAAGTAGAGCTGAATGGTTATCCCGCTGTCGAGTCCGGGAGTTTCTATGACCAGCTGATTGTCATCCCACATCTGCATCTCGTGTGGAACCCTGTCATGAGAGCTTTTGTCTCCCAAGGGAAGATTGGCTTGGGAAGTCTTGGCACCCATCTGGTGAACCGTTACGTGGATGGTTATGTGGTGTTCGACCGTCGTCTTGGTGTCATCACTTATTTCTTTGAGAATGACCTCTTCATGACATATATCAGCTATAACTGTGCGGATGGTCAGCTGCAAGTGCATGCCACCTACGGCACCGTCAACGCCCAGATCTCCGACATGAAGGAGAAAGCCCGCAGCGTCAAGTCCAACAACCTCTACTACGAATACGTAGTCACTCCTTACGAGGCGATTACCGACCTGCTGAGCCGCCTGAAGCGAGCGGGATTGAGATGAGAACTGAGAAACCCTGAAAGGGTGACAGTACACAGCCGTGTGTGAACCCTACGGTGTTCGGAATGGGCGGTTTGTGAAACCCACGGGTTTTCGGCAGAAAAAAACGAAAAAAAATAATGAAGAATTGAATTTTTTTGTATTTTTACCGATTCAAACTAAACGAAAAGAAATAAAGAAAATCAGTTAAATACATAAGAAAACATGAAATTTATAGTATCAAGTTTAAAGCTCTTGAAGAGCTTGCAAGCCATGAGCGGCGTGATCGGCTCCAACAACACGTTACCCATTTTGGATGACTTTTTGTTCCAGCTCGATGACAACGGGCTGAAGATCACCGTGTCGGATCTTGAGACCACCATGACGGTCAGCTTGCAACCTGACATGGTGGAGGGCAAAGGTGAAGTCACCATTCCCGCCCGTATCCTCCTCGACATCATGAAGAACTTCCCCGATGTGCCTGTCACCATCAACGTGGCTGAGGATACCTTGGCTGTGGTGCTCAGGGCTGGCGACGGACAGTATAAGCTGTCAGGCCACAAGAGTGACGAGTTCCCCCAGATTCCTGTCATGGACGACACCTCGGTGTGGGAGATCCCAGCCGATGTGCTGGCCCGCGGTTTCGAGAAGACCGTGTTCGCCACTGGAAACGATGAGATCCGTCCTATCATGTCGGGTGTGTTGATGGAGATGAAAGAAGACTATCTGACTTTTGTCGCCACTGATGCCCATAAGCTGGTGCGCTACAGAAGGATGGATGTCCGCTCTGACATTGTGGCTTCCTTCATCATGCCTAAGAAACCCATCAACCAGCTGAAGAACATTCTTGGAGGTATGGCCGACGAGCCCGTGAAGATCGAGTTTAACCGTACCAACGCCTCGTTCATCTTTGGCGGTTACAAGCTGGTCTGCCGACTCATCGAGGGTCATTATCCGAACTATGAGGCGGTCATCCCCTCCAATAACCCCAATCAGCTCGTCATCGACCGACAGTCATTCCTTTCTGCTATCCGCCGTGTCGCTGTCTTCTCCAGCAAAGCCACTCATCAGGTGCGCTTCAGAATCAACGGCCAGGAGATTCTTCTCACCGCTGAAGACATCGACTTCTATAACGAAGCCAAGGAACGCCTGACGTGCAGTTATTCAGGCGATGATATCGAGATTGGTTTCAACTCTCGTTTCTTCCAGGAGATGCTGAACAACCTCGACACCGAAGAGGTGAAACTTGAGATGTCGGCCCCGAACCGTGCGGGCATCCTTACCCCAGTCAACAACGAGAATGCTGGGGAGGATATCTTGATGCTGTTGATGCCAGTGATGCTTAATGCATAAAAGCTTGTCTGGACATTCCAAAAAAAGCGAGGGTGCGGCAAAACCGCACCCTCGTTTTTTTAAATGATGCCTCTGGCATCAAACACAACACGTTTATTCCACGGTGATGGTGGTAGTTCCAGTCATGGTCAACGGGATGGTCATGCCTTGTTCAGAGACCGTCATCGAGATGTTCTGTTTGATGCTGCTCGTAATCAGCAGACCTGTTTGCGGGTTGAGGCTGGCGGTGCCTTCATAGCTTCCGTTGATTTCGTCGGCACTCACCACACCTTTGACGTTGAGGTCGATGCTTTTCTTCGAAATCTTGGTAACCGTGTAGGTCATGGTGGCATTGATTTCTGTGCTTCCTGCCGCCTGCTTGTTCTCGAAGGTCCAGGTGCTGCCCACTTCTACGGGTTCCGTGGGAAGCGGGATGATGGCGTTGACTTGCGCGAGATTTGCCTCGTCATCGCCCTCAGCTTCGATCATGTTGCCTAGGAGGTCGAACTTGGCGGTCTTGACCTTGTTAAGCTCTTCGCTCAAAGCCTCTGTTTGTTCAGCCAACATAGGGCTGGTCTTCTCAGGGTGCTCAGAGTCGTAGGTCAATGTCATGCCCATCTGCGAAATGGTCAGCTTCATCGCTTCGGTTTTACCTTCAATGGTGACCTCCTCGGCGTTGAGTTCCTTGGCAGAGAAGGTCTGACGGCTCTCGATGATTTGTGTCATGCTCATGCTCTGGCCTTGCACTTCCATCAAATTCATCAACGATGCTTTGGTTTTGATGGTATAGGTGGCTCCTTTTTTAGGATTGAGCCGAAGCGCCACGCCGTCTTTGGCAGGAGTGAACGAAAGTGCGATGAATCCGATGAGGATCATCAGGGTTGGAATGAGAAACTTTTTCATGTAGTGTGGTTTTTTGATTATGAGATGTTTAATTTGATACCCAGCGTTAATGAGCCACAACGAAGCGTCTCTCCTTCATGTTGTTAGCTTTGATAAAATAGATGCCATTGGCATACTTTGAAGTGGGTATGTCAAGTGTGCTTTCTTCAGTGTGATACTCATCAATTAGCTGGCCTAATGAATTATAGATGTGGACTCTTCCAAGTTTTTCTCCTTGAATCGTGATGAATTCATTGGCGGGATTTGGATAGAGTGTGACAAGGTGGTCTTCTTCTTTTACTGACACATTGGTTTCGTAGAACAGAACCACGTGGTATTCGCTTTCGTCGGTTTCGATGATCATGTCCCCATAAATGTCTTTGCTGTTAATGGGGGAAGCGTAAACATCGAAATAGAGCGTGTCGTATGGAGGGATGACAGTACCCGTTTGAGCGAGGTTGTTACCATCTAAAAGGAAGTCCACTCGGAAGTTTTCGGCATAGACACGGTTTATACAGATTAACTCATCGGTGGGGTTGGCGATGGTGACACGTTCGAGATGGGGTGAGCATGCGAAGAAATAGAGATGCAACGTATCGGGAGTGACTTGTATGGCATCGCGACCCAATAAAGCAGTTCGCTGGGCTTTCAATCCCCAGCAGAGCATAAATAGTGCGGAAAAGAGTAGGATTTTTTTCATGATAGATAGGGGCGCGGGAAACGTGATACGCGACGTGGGACACGAGTCTCATGTCCCACGTCACGTAATCATTCTTACATCTTATATCTTCGGTCCAGCCGCTACGAGAGCTTTGCCAGCCTCGTTGGTGGTGAACTTCTCGAAGTTCTTGATGAAACGTGAGGAGAGGTCTTTGGCTTTCTCTTCCCAGACGTTCTTGTCGGCGTAGGTGTCGCGCGGGTCAAGGATGTTGGGATCCACGCCAGGCAAGGCGGTGGGAACCTCGAAGTTGAAATAGGGGATCAGCTTGGTCGGGGCTTTCTCGATGGAGCCGTCGAGGATGGCATCGATGATGCCACGGGTGTCGCGGATGGAGATGCGCTTGCCGGTGCCGTTCCAGCCTGTGTTGACGAGGTAGGCCTTAGCACCACTCTGTTCCATGCGTTTCACCAGCTCTTCAGCATATTTCGTCGGGTGCAGTTCGAGGAAGGCTTGGCCAAAGCAGGCGCTGAAAGTCGGGGTGGGCTCGGTGATGCCACGCTCGGTGCCAGCAAGCTTGGCAGTGAAGCCGCTCAAGAAGTAATACTTGCACTGTTCGGGTGTCAGGATGCTGACAGGAGGCAACACGCCGAAAGCGTCGGCGCTGAGGAAGATGACGTTCTTGGCTGCCGGACCAGAAGAGATGGGACGCACGTTCTTCACAATCTTCTCGATGTGCTCGATGGGATAGCTGACACGGGTGTTCTCGGTCACGCTCTTGTCCTTGAAGTCAATCTTGCCGTTGTTGTCAACTGTGACATTCTCCAGCAAAGCGTCACGTTTGATGGCGTTGTAGATGTCGGGCTCACTTTCTTTGTCGAGGTTGATGACCTTGGCGTAGCAGCCGCCTTCGAAGTTGAACACGCCCTCATCGTCCCAGCCGTGTTCGTCGTCACCGATGAGCAGACGTTTCGGGTCGGTTGACAACGTGGTCTTGCCGGTGCCTGAGAGGCCGAAGAAGATAGCGGTGTTCTCACCCTGCATGTCGGTGTTGGCCGAGCAGTGCATGGCGGCGATGCCTTGCAGCGGCAGGTAGTAGTTCATCATCGAGAACATGCCTTTCTTCATCTCGCCACCGTACCAGGTGTTTAGGATGACCTGCTCGCGTGAGCTCACGTTGAAGGCCACGCAGGTGTCGCTGTTCAGTCCCAGCTCCTTGTAGTTGTCAACTTTGGCTTTCGAAGCGGTATAGACGGTGAAGTTGGGCTTGAAATCAGCCAGCTCCTCAGCCGTGGGTTTGATGAACATGTTGAGCACGAAATGAGCCTGCCATGCCACTTCCATGATGAAACGGACAGCCATGCGGGTGTCTTTGTTGGCACCACAGAAGGCATCCACCACATAGAGGTCCTTGCCGCTGAGCTGCTTCTTGGCTAAGGTTCTCACCTCTTCCCAGACCGCTTCACTCATGGGATGGTTGTCGTTTTTGTATCCCTCGGTGGTCCACCAAACGGTATCTTTCGACTTCTCGTCCATGACGATGTATTTGTCCTTGGGCGAACGACCCGTATAGATGCCAGTCATCACGTTCACGGCGCCTAACTCGGTGAGCACGCCTTTGTCAAAACCGGTGAGTTCAGGATTCATCTCGTCACGAAACAGTTGTTCGTAGGAGGGATTATAGTAAATGTCTCTCACATTGGTGATGCCGTAGCTAGCCAATGCTTCTCTGATTTCTACGATGTTTTTTGCCATGATGTCAATTTTAAATTAAGTTGTGCAAAGGTAGGCATTATTTTTCATTGTTCCAATAGAAAAGGATTTTTATTGATGAGAAATCACTATCTTTGCCGTCCATTTTAATATTTACTTTTTAAAAATTTAATAAATAAATTTATGAGAAAACTGTACCTGCCGTTCTTGGCAATGGCATTTATGATGGTGGCACCTCACCATTTGAAGGCACAAAACGGGGTGGAGAATTATGTATCTGCCTCTGGACTAGTACTTTATCATGCTCCAGGCTATTATCTCGGTTCTGAAGGGTATGCTTACGATTTTGAAATGGATGCTGATGCCGGGCATCTTTTGAATTGGACAGTGATGGATGCCGATGCCGACGGGCACAACTGGATGCTTGGTGCCATAGGGAATGGCTATGGCCATAATGGATCTAATGGTTTGCTTTTGTCGTATTCTTACGACTTTAACTCACATCTAGCTTTGAATCCCGATAACTACGCTGTGTCTCCTTTGTTGAGCATCACGAACAACAATAAGATGATGACGTTTTTCGCCTGTGCATTGGATGAGGATTATCCGAATGAACACTTCGGTGTGGCTGTCTCAACAACGGATAATATGAGTCCCTCTGCGTTCACCATGCTTCAGGATTGGACGATGACTGCCAAACAAGGGGGATGGCATCAGTATTCGGTGGATCTGAGCGCTTACGTGGGTCAGCAGATCTATGTGGCGATTCGTCATTTCAACAGCTCCGATCGGTTCTGCCTTTGCTTGGATGACGTGGTGTTCAATGATGGTACGCTGATTCCTTTGTCGCAATGCAGCATCGTGTTGGACGGAACCGTCGTGGAGCAGGAAGCCACGGCGGGGGTCTATCCGCTGAATACAAACGGCTTTGCAGAGAACTCCATTCACCATACCTTGGTCAAAGCAGAGTACCAGTCTGGTGCTATTATGGAGGCCGAATATGAATGGACCTATCGTACCAGCGATGAGTTCCTGGGTTCTCCCACGGGGCTTCAGGTGGAGAGTGACGGCGACCAGGTGGTGCTTTCGTGGACCTTGCCGCAGATGGCTGGAAGTGGCGCTTCGGGCGACCTGTACTACGACTTTGCCGACAGCACCCTCGCCAATTTAACTTTGATTGACGCCAACAACGATGGTTACAACTTCCGTGTTTATCCTTACGGTGGCTATGGCGGTGGAATGTGTCTGCGCTCCGACTCGTGGATGGCGGGTGGTATCGACAACCTCAATCCTGACAACTTCCTGGTCACGCCAAGGGTGACGGCTTCGGAAAACACCCGTTTTTCATTCTTTGCCCGTGATGCCGACATGCCTGGCATCGCCCCCGACCCGGAACATTTCGGTGTCGCGGTCTCTACCACCGGCAACACCAATCCTGCTGACTTCACCATGGTGGGCGAATGGAACAGCACAGGTAACTATACCGAGTATTCCGTTGACCTCTCCGCCTACGCCGGACAGCAGATTTACATCGCCCTCCGACACTTCAACACCACCGGTGAATGCTATTATCTTTATGTCGATGATATCCGTATCTCCAATATTGCCTCTATTGAAAATGCCATGGCGATTGGTGCTGCCGTCTATTGCAACGATGCCTTGGTGGCCCTGCTGAATCATGGTGAAAACACCTTCACTCACATGCTGAACCGTTATGACGCCAATTATTGCATCCGCATCATCCAGAATGGCAGCATGGACGACGGAAGCTATTATGCGCTGGCAGCTCCTCAGTGTGTCGGTGTCGAGGTGAATTGTGTCGCTCCCAAAAATCTGGCTGCTGACCTTGTCGATGGAAAGGTGAGACTCTCCTGGGAACGTGAGATCTTCACGGGCTTTGAAGAAGATCCCCAAGGCTGGTCCATGCTCGACGCGGATGGCGATGGCTACACCTTTGATTTCTATTACGGCGGTGGCATGAATGCTGACGGTACCGTCAACACCACCAACACCAATGCCTCTATGTCTTCTTTCTCCTATATGAACAGTGTGGGTGAGCTTCATCCTGACAACTATGCTTTCATGCCTAAAGTGAAGGTGATGGAAGGTGCGAAGCTGACCTTCTATGCGGCAGGATGGGATCCGAGTTATCCATCGGAACACTTCGGCGTGGCTGTGGCCAACAGCGATGCCACCTCTATCGTGACCATCGCGGAGTGGAATTCATCCAATCCGTATGCCCGTTATGAGGTTGACCTTTCCAACTACAAGGGCGAGGAAATCTTTTTGGGCTTCCGCCATTTCACCACCGTCTCCAACTATGCCTTGTGTATCGATAATGTCACCGTGACCAACGTGGTTTGGGCAGGGACGGACATCGAGACCGTTCAGTATAATGTGTATCGTTCCGCCGACGGGCAAAACTATGAACTGATAGGCACGGCACTTCCTCCGTTTATGAGCTATGTGGATGAGGAAGTGAGAGCCACCTATTATTATAAGGTGACGGCCCTCAACTCCATCTCGGGCAATGAGACCTGCGAGTCGGATCCCGCCATGGCAGTGGATGGCATGCATAACTACGTCACGGTGACGGTGTCGTCAGTGAATGACTCAGAGGCTGAACAGCAAGTCTATCCGAATCCTACCACGGGTATGGTCACTGTGAAAGCTGCTGGGATGAGCCGTCTCACGGTGCTGAATGCTCTGGGACAGGTGGTCATGGATGCTGAGGCCGAAGGTGATGAAGTCAGTTTGGATCTCTCTTCTTATCAAGACGGGCTTTATCTCATCCGTGTTGAGACCGCAGACGCTGTCACGGTGCGAAGAGTGACGTTGTCAAGATAATCGTTAAAGCCGCTGGATATCCTCTGCGGAAAGAGAAGTGACCTGGGAGATGATTTTGGTATCGACTCCCAGGTCTTTCATTTTTTAAATAATGTATTATTTTATACAGAAATTGGTAAAATAAGTACATAATTAATTGTATAGTATTATGTTGTTTGTTTCAAAGAAACCCTTATCTTTGTTTTTTTAAATAATGAAATCATAACAATAATCATTTAACATACAATCCTTATGAAAACATCTATTTTGAAAACCATGATGACGGCACTTCTGTTGACGATTGCGGTGCCTTTTGTGAATGCTCAGGTACATGTAGGCGACATTCTCTGTCAGGGCAATTTGATTTACAGCCCTTCCATTTATCCCTCTTCCGGTGCCACTGCCATCGGCGTGGTCTTTTATGTGGATAACACAGGGCAGCACGGATGGGCCGTGGCCTTGCAGGACGCGGGCAGCTACCAATGGGGCAGCAGTGGCTCTGACACACCCTTGCCCAACTACATCAACACCCGTCAGGCCATTTACGACCTCGACGGCTACAACAACACACTCATAGTGCGCCAGCATAGCACTGACCATCCTGCTTTTTATGCGGTTGATTTCGCCAACGGCTGGTATGTGCCTGCCATCGGCCAGCTCAATTACCTCTATGGCAACCTCGTGGAGGTGAACGCCAGTCTTCAAGTGGCGGGCGGCACGGCCTTCGATAACGGCGATTGGCGCTACTGGTCTTCCACCGAGTACTCATCCCTCATCGCGTGGTACTTGTATTCCTCCGGTGAGTTGTACAGCTACTACGGCAACGGCAGCTACAGCAAGTACGCCAGTTGGCGGGTTCGGGGTGTGCGAGCTTTTTAAACCATTTAACAATTTAACCATTCATATAAGGTCATGGCTTTGTATTACGAACTGCCTGTATATCGCGACACATACACCTTATTATTAATGGTGTTTGAAGCGACGAAATCCTTCCCTCGTGAATACAAGTTCACGTTGGGGCAGGACATGAAGCGCGACTGCATGGAGCTGGTGCGTTACATTTACAAGGCCAACCGTGCTGCGGTGAAGACCGAGCATTTGGAAGCATACCTTGAGCAATTCGAGATACTGAAGTTGGAGCTTAGGCTCTGCTATGACTTGAAGGTCATCGGCTTGCGGAAGCACGCCGAGTTCAGCGAGATAATGGAGAAAATAGGGAAACAGGTGACTGGCTGGAAGAAATCATAATGTCAACGAATAGAACATATTATAATCCGGAATTCCCATCGGTTAAGGCTGTGGGGAGCGAGAAGAAGATGATTGAAAAAGGGTCGGTGGACAGTCAGCCCTTCGGAGCTGGTCGTTACATCTGCAACGGTGACGTATTGTCGATTGCCGCCGCTGCGCCACGCACCGATTGCAGCACCGAGTACTCATCCAACAACGCGTGGAACTTGAATTCCTCCGGTGAGTTGAACAACAACTACAACAACTACAACAACAACAAGAACAACAGTTGGCGGGTTCGGGGTGTGCGAGCTTCTTCAGCGTCTTCCTCCAGTGCGTCACCTTCCCTTTTTATGCAAGATTCCGACGGCAAGATAAAGCAGGAAGATCTTTTTGAGGCCTATTTCGACTGCCGCCGCAGTAAGCGCAACACGAAGAACGCCCTGCGCTTCGAGTTGGACTACGAGCACAACCTTGTGGAACTGTGCGACGAGATCAACAACGGGACTTACACCATCTCGCCCAGCATCGCCTTTGTGGTGCGCCGTCCCATGTTACGCGAGGTGTTCGCCGCCTACTTCCGCGACCGTATCGTTCACCATTATGTCATCAACCGCCTCAATCCGCTGTTCGAGAAAATTTTCATTTACGACAGCTACAGCTGCCGCCAAGGCAAGGGGACGCTCTACGGCATACACCGCATCGCTAATTTTATCGACGAGTGCAGTCGGCATTACACACGGAACACCTATGTGCTGAAACTCGACATCAGGGGCTTTTTCATGCACATCGATAAAGCCTTGTTGAAACGGCGGCTTCGCCATTTCATCGAGGAGCAGTATTTCGGGCCCGATAAGGGCATCGTCATCCGCCTGTGCTGCCAGATTATCGACAACGACCCCACGCGGGGCTGCGTGATGAGAGGATCCCATAAGGATTGGAACCGTTTGCCGCAGGGCAAGTCGCTTTTCCATGTGGGGCCGCGTTTCGGTCTGCCCATCGGCAACCTCACCTCGCAGCTCTTCGCCAATTTCTACCTAAGCGGGTTTGACCGCTTTGTGACCGAGGGATTGGGCTTTAGCTACTACGGGCGTTATGTGGATGATTTTGTCATTGTCAGCGATGACATGGAGCGGCTTAAAGCGGCGGTTGAGCCCATCAGGAGGTATCTCGACACGCGGCTTCATCTTGAGTTGCATCCCGACAAGGTGTATTTCCAGCATTGTTGTCATGGAGTGAAATTCACGGGAGCGGTCATCAAAAAAGAGCGGATTTATGTCGCCAATCGTTCCGTGGCGTATTGCTGGGACAGTATCACCCGCCATAACGCCGTGGCCGACGACCATCGGCCTTCGCCCGACGAGGTGGCGGCTTTTCGAAGCACGGTGAACTCTTATTTCGGGCTGATGAGCCATTACCGTACGTGGAACATCAAAAAGAAAATGAAACGTCACTTTTCGCCCTATTGGTGGAATGTGGTGCAAATCAGGAAAGGCTATGTGGCCGATAAGAAAAGAAAATTGAATTTAAGAGAAATAAAAGCAATGAATTATGAATACTAAACCAATCATTTTGGCTTCCTTATTAGCGTTTTGCTTTGCCTCAAAACCACTCCGAGCAGAGCGTGTCAGGATAGAAGATGCTAAACGTGCCGCAAAGACCCTCTTGAATGGTGGCGGAGGCAGATGCAACCGCATTGAGGAGTTAACTGACATAAGTGAAGCCTTGGGTTTTCAAAACTTGTTTGTTTTCAACGGTGTCAAGGGCTATGTGGTTATGCCTAAAGACAATAATATAATCCCTATTCTGTGCTTTTCACCTGAAGGCAACCTTAATGCAGATGAAATGGGGACGTTTAGTGTATGGCTTGAACATTATGACGAACAAATACGCTATGCTGTCGAACATAGGTTGTCATCCAACGAAAATGCGGCGAGCTTTTGGGAACTGCTTATTGAAGGGGATGTGAGAGAAATCATGGATAGGGGCGCTTCCGCCCAACTCGAAACCAACTGGGGTCAGGGTTACCCTTATAATCTCCATTGTCCCGAGAATCATGAAACAGGAATACGAAGCTATACTGGTTCTGTAGCGACAGCCATGGCTCAAATCATGAAGAAATGGGAACACCCTATACAAGGAAAGGGCAGCCATGAAATCCTCCAACAATACGGCTATGACTATGATTATCCTCTTGAGGCGGATTTTGGGGCAACCATGTATGATTGGAGCCACATGATCAATAGGTATGAATATGGATTGATTAATAATCCTTCTGAAGAGGAGGAACAAGCTGTGGCCGAATTGATGTATCATTGCGCAATAGCCGTTGATACATGGTTTGACGATAACAAGGAGACATCTACCTGTCAAGGCAGTCATGTCTCATTAGACCCTGAATCTTGTCATGTGATTGAGAATGCTTTTAAAGACTATTTCTATTATAAGTGCCCTTCTGCCAAAGTGCGTTCGCAGTATGAGGATCAATGGATGCAAATGTTGTTGGATGCATTGAATGCCGACCCTCCACGACCTGTGTTATATGCCGCACGTAATGATAATAATATAGAACATGCTTTTGTTTGTGATGGTGTTGATGATTTTTTTGGAATTGTCAACCTGTTCCATTTTAGGTGGGGAATGGACGGTTTGTCTTCCACTTTCTGTTACCTCGACGAGTTGGTACCTAATAATAATCTTGAGTATCCTTCTTTTTCTCCTTATCATCTTGAAGAATTAGCCTTTTTCGGTATCGAACCTGACAGCGCCAATATCACCATCATCACCCATCCGTCTTCTGAATCTGGTTCAGTTACTTGCAATGGTCAATACTCCATCACCTCGCAACCTAATGCTGTTGTCTATAAATGTCCTAAAGGAAGCACTTTAACCTGGACTGCCTCGCCTTATCCGAATTGTGCGTTCAATGGATGGACGCAAACCAATGCTCAAGGCATTGAAGAGACGGTTTCCTTCTTTGACGAGTTGACATTGAAAGTGGAACACGATGAAATCTATACTGCCTGTTTCACCCCAAGTTACTGTAAGGTTGATATCAGTGCTGATCCTCCAGAGGGTGGAATACTAACAGGTGGAGGTGTTTTCGAATATGGTTCAGAATGTACGGTAACCGCAACCCCTTATCCTGGCTATGACTTTATTGGATGGTTTGAGGGAAACAAGGTAAAATGTCTCAATCGGGTCTATACCTTCACCGTGACCAATGCTGTTACACTGCGGGCTGAGTTCGTGTCGAATACCTACACGGTGAGCCTTTCCCCGTTGCCGTTCACCTCTTCGGGAACGGTCTCCGGCGCGGGCTCCTATCCGGCTAACACCTCGGTGACGGTGACTGCCACACCCGCGTCTGGCCATCAGTTCAGAGGATGGGTGGAGAATAATGCTGTGGTCAGCAACAACCCTAACTATACTTTCACCATTCACAACGACCGTAACCTGTTTGCCGTCTTTGGCACGGAGTCGCAGTCGGGCATCGGCAGCGTAGTCACTAACGCCGATGGCAGCAAAGGGGTGCTCTTCCATATCGATCCCTCGGGAGTGGGGTGGATGGTGGCCTTAGATGATGCCTCTACAGGTTGCCCCTGGGGACCTTCATCCAACGTTCAGCTGCTGCCTGACCGCACCTGTGAGAACTTGGTCGCCTTGGAAGACCTTTCGGGCTTCAGAAACACAGGCCTCATCCGCACAGAACTTGGCACTAACAACAACTACGCCGCCTCCCAGGTCGACTTCGAACATGGCTGGTATCTTCCCTCGGCGGGACAGCTGCGAAAACTCTATTCCGCCTTGCCTTTCGTGGACTCTGTGCTTTACCGTCAAGGAGGCACCACCCTCAGCGAGGACACCTATTGGAGTAGCACCGAATATTCCAACTCGGATGCTTCCTCGCCTATGTTCTCCATGAGCCATTCCAGCAAGACTTCCAATGGCCGTGTGAGGGCCATCCGTAACTACTTCTCACCTCAGGACAATATGATTATCGCCATGCCCGACAGCCCTTCGCGTGGCACGGTGATGAACTATCATAATGGCATTTATTCATACGGGGAACAGGCTGCGGTGGTAGCCTATCCCAAAGCTGGCTATGTGTTCGATCACTGGTCGGAGGAGGGACTGCCAGTTTCCTATAAAAGCCCCTATACCTTCACCTTCACTCACAGCCGGCGCTTGGTTGCTCATTTCGTGGCGTCAAGTAGTATCGGCTTAGTGGTTCACAACGCTGATGGCAGCGACGGCGTGGTGTTCTATGTGAACCCCGAAGGCACCGAAGGTCTGATGGTGGCCTTGGAGGATGCTTCGGCGGGATGCCCCTGGGGCACCAACAGCAACCTCCTTACCCTGAACGACAGGCCTCTCAATAACATTTACGCTCTGGAGGATGTTTCGGGCTATCACAACACAGGCATCATCAGAGCCGTGCAAAACGCTGATAGCACCTACGCCGCTGGGGTGGTCGACTATGCCAACGGCTGGTATCTGCCCTCAGCGGGTGAGCTGCGTAAACTCTATGCCGCCCTTCCCATGATCGAGACCGCTTTGGTCAGGGCAGGGGGCAGTACCTTGACAGAAGACACCTACTGGAGCAGCACAGAGTATTCCACCTCCGACGCTTCCACACCCTCGTTCAGCATGGGCAACACTGCCAAGACCTCTTCATGCCGCGTCAGGGCTATCAGGAAATACTTGCCTTCAAGCATCTATAAGCTGGTGGCTAAGTCGGAAGACGAGGCGATGGGTACCGTCACGGGTTCAGGCATCTATTTTTACAATGAGACTGTCACTGTGAGTGCAGAGGCCAATGAAGGCTTCGTGTTCAAGTCGTGGACCGAGGACGGGATGGTGGTTTCCTACGATCCTGTGTATCAGTTCCCCTATACAAGGAACCGGGTGCTAGTGGCCCATTTCATGGTGGCTGGGGCCGTGGGCGACATCGTCCACAATGCCGACGGCAGCACCGGGGTGGTGTTCTATCAGAACGCCCAAGGCACCGAGGGCTGGATGGTGGCACTCAACGACGCCTCGACAGGTTGTTCCTGGGGACCACAGAATAACATCTATGCGATGCCCGATATGCTTTGCAATGATATTCGTGCTTTGGAGGATGTTTCCGGTTACAATAACACGGCGATCCTCCGGAAGATGTTGGGGACGAACAACAGCTATGCGGCTTCGGTGGTGGATTTCGCTAACGGCTGGTATCTGCCGTCGTCGGGGCAGCTGCGTAAACTCTATGCGGCTTTGCCGATGATCGAGGAGTCTCTCCTCAACGCTGGAGGCTCGCTACTGACGGAAGATGCCTATTGGAGCAGCACCGAATACAACACCACGGATGCTTGCTCGCCCTCTTTCTCCATGAGCAACACCAGCAAGACCTCTTCGCTGCGGGTCAGGGCTGTCCGTAGCTTCCACTGCGCCAGCATCAACTCAATAAGGCTGAGGGCCAATAATTTCGCTTATGGTAATGTCACTGGATCGGGAAACTATGAGTTTGGCGCAACGGTCAGGATCATAGCCTCGCCAAAGCCGGGTTATGTGTTCGACCGTTGGGAAGAGGACGGAAGCCCGGTGTCATACGACCGCTATTACACGTTTGAGTTTACTCGGACACGTACCTTGGTGGCGGTCTTTGTCAAAGAATACAGTGTGGGAAGTCTCGTCCAAAACGACGACGGCACCAGGGGTGTCGTGTTCTACAAATATCCTAGTGGCGGTGCATTGATGGTGGCGCTTGAGGATGCCTCCACGGGATGTCCATGGGGACTCAATGAGGATGTCACCATCTTGGAGGACCAGTCGCCTGAGGCAGTCATGGATCTGTTGAACGACATGAACGGCAGAAACAACACCTTGAGGATTCGTGCTTGGTATGAAGGCAATACGAACTATGCCGCGGGCAAGGTGGATTTCGCCAATGGATGGTACCTGCCTTCTGCCGGACAGCTTCGCAAGTTGTATGCTGCCTTGCCGCTGATCGAGAAAGCCATCGTGGATGCAGGCGGCACCACCTTGACGGAGGATGCCTACTGGAGCAGCACGGAACAGTCGGCTGACAAGGCCTGGACACCGTCATTTGCAATGAGCTCGTCAAACAAAACCGGCAACTGCCGTGTGAGGGCGATTCGCAGCGTGATGGGTAACGAGACCATAGCAACCAACGTGAATATCGAAGGTGGAGGCTCGGTGACTGGCGCTGGAGTGTATGACCACGGGCAGACTTGTACGTTGAAGGCAGTGCCCAACGACGGCTATGCCTTCCTCAACTGGACCAACGACAGGTCGGTGGTGTCGACCGAGCCGGAATATACCTTCACCGTGACAAGCAACCAGACCTTTACCGCCAACTTCGTCGCCAACAGCTGCAACATCACCACGGCCTTTGATCCTGTGGGCGGAGGTGCGGTGACCGGTGCCGGTGTTTATACGATAGGGTCAACCTGCACCTTGTCAGCCACGGCTCATGCGGGCTATACCTTCTCGAATTGGACCAAAGGAAACAGCCAAGTGTCAGACCAACCCGTTTACAGCTTCACGGTGATGGAGCCTGCCAAATACACAGCGCATTTCGTCATCAACAGCTATGCGGTCACCGTTACTGCTTTCCCTGAAGATGGTGGCACGGTGACGGGTGCTCAGGCCTATAACTATGGTTCTGTGGCTACCTTGACGGCCACGCCATCAGAGGGTTATAGTTTCATCAACTGGACGGAAAACGGTGAGGTTGTTTCCACATCGCCATCCATGCAGTTTGTGGTGAACGGCAACAGAACCTTGGTGGCCAACTTCTCTGTCAATGCTTTTACAGTCTCTGCCGTGGCCTATCCGTCGAATGGTGGCAGCGTTGAGGGCACTGGAGTGTACGAATATGGGACTGTAGTGACACTGACAGCGCATCCAAACTCGCGTTATGAATTTTTCTGTTGGTTTGAGGATGAAGATGTGTTGTCGTTTGATCCTGTGTTATCGTTTGAGGTGACTGAGGATCGTGAGATTTATGTTTTGTTTGCCGAGAATGAGGATGTCGATCAAACGGTTTCTTTAACATCTGGTTGGAACTGGTTCTCTTCTTACATCAGTTATGATGCCAATAGTCTTGCCGATATTGAAAACCAGTTGGAAGGTTCGAATCCCTCAATCATTAAATCGCAGAACGCTTTCGTTTCCTATACCAATGGCCAATGGTCAGGTATCTTGACGGAACTCGATAACGCGGTGATGTATATGATTCAGTTGGATGATGATTGTATTCTTACGTTGACGGGTTCTTTCGTTGATCCGTCGGATCATCCGATCACCTTGATGTCGGGATGGACCTGGATGCCATACCTAAACCTTTCGCCGTTGAGTTTGTCGGAGGCGTTTGCGAATTTCACTCCCTCAGATGGTGACTTGATCAAGGATCAGAGGAACCATAGTGCCTATAACGCACAGTCGGGACGTTGGGAAGGTTCGCTTACCGTCTTGCAGCCGGGTCAAGGCTATCTTTACCTCAACAACAGTAGTGAAACCAAGATCTTGATCTATCCGAATTCGACACCGTAAACCAATGTTTGTATGAATTGTTTTCAACAAATATAGAGTATATCGTATAATCTCTCTATTTTTGCCATAAATATTGTGTTTTTATGGAAAAAGGAGAGATTATACTTTATCAGCCAGATAACAGCATTGAGTTGGAGGTACGTGTCGAAGCGGAAACTGTTTGGCTTACACAAGCTCAAATGGCAATGCTGTTTGAAACTACAAGAAATAATATTACATTGCACATAGGCAATATTTTTAAAGAAGGTGAGTTGGATGAAAAATCAGTATGTAAGGATTCCTTACTAACTGCTTCGGACGGGAAAACGTATAGAACAAAGATATATAATTTAGATGTTATTATCTCTGTTGGTTATAGAGTCAAAAGCCAGCGAGGCACTCGGTTTAGAATTTGGGCTAACAAAGTCTTAAAAGACTATCTTCTTCGAGGTTACGCCCTTAATCAACGGTTTGAAAAGTTGGAACAACGGGTAAGTAAAACTGAGGAAAAGATTGATTTCTTCGTCCGAACATCACTTCCTCCTATTGAAGGCGTTTTCTTTGACGGACAGATTTTTGATGCCTATGTGTTCGCTACTGATTTGATTAAATTGGCGACAAATAGTATCATTTTAATTGATAATTATATTGATGAATCCGTTTTCTTGATGCTGGCTAAACGTCAGAATTCCGTGATGGCAAAGATCATTACACAGAGGGTCTCTAATCAAATTCGATTGGATTTAAATCGCCATAATAGCCAATATCCTCCTATAGAAGTGGAAGAGAGACAGGGTATACATGACCGCTTTCTCATTGTTGATGACACGGTGTATCATATTGGAGCATCTTTGAAGGATTTGGGGAAGAAGCTGTTTGCTTTTTCTAAAATGGGTATCTCAAAAGAAATATTATTGTAATATTATGGGTTATTCCTTTTGCTGAATCCTGAAATACCGTTTACGGATCACCCATTCGTAGATGAGCCAGACGGCGAAATAGCCATTGGTGACGATATTATAGATGAGGTTGATGTTATCAGGAAGGGTGATGAACCATTTCACGATGACCAACACGAGGTCGATGGTGAAGAGGATGTCCCAGAACTTCTCACGGTCGCTGAAGGTAACGGTGTTTTCACCCCTTTTGATTTGTATTTGCTGTTCGGCAAAAAGGAAAGGGATCATGCTTTGGATTTTCAACTTGTATTTCCCTTCGGGGATGCCTTTCACCTGAATACCCTTCCGCTGCATGATGCCGAGCAGCTGTCCGTTGAAATAAATCTTGTGGGGGAGGGTCATCCCCATCTTGGAGGTCTTATCGACGAGGGTCAGTCACCCATGCGCTTTGAAAATCGGGCGATAGACGTGGCATTCAGGGATTTCCTGACGTTGGTCTAAATAGTTCTGGTGGTAGTCCTCAGCGGTGAAGAATTCCTCTTTAGGACGGATTTGGGTTGCAACCTTGTAACCCATTCTGCTGAGCTCATCGATTACTTTCATGGCGATGAGTTGTTCTTGTGGGTTGGCGACCCAGATGGCGGATAGGTACTGGCTTCCGATGTCGATGCCCTGACCGTCAGTTTGCTCGAAGTCGTGGATCTCGAAGAAGTAGCGCACCAGTGCTTCGTACGGTATGAGCTGAGGCTCATAATCCACTTCAATGGTCTCCAGATGACCAGTGGTTCCTGTTTTCACTTCTTTATAGCTTGGATTCTTGATGTTGCCGCCCATGAATCCCACGGTGGTATGCACCACTCCCTTCAGGCGTTTGAAGTAGTATTCCACGCCCCAGAAGCAGCCGGCTGAAAAGTATGCTGTAGCCATTATTATAATAATTATTTTGCAAAAATATGTAAAAAAATAATATATCGCAGGTATTTTCATGTTTTACACCTAATTTGGAATGTGTCTAAATAATACTCGCCTCACTCGATAACTTTTTTCATGGTATTTTTGTGTTATGAAAAAGCTACAAAACTACGCCTTGCCGTGTCTATAAAGTTAGCAAAACCTGGTATTTGGTTAATTGGTGGAGGTATTGCCTTGATTGTCGCCAAAAATCTAATGGAGAAAGCCATCTTGTCATCTGGCAAAACCAAAATCCGCTAAGCCTTGGAGGAAACAGTGTGTATCTAACAGTTAGGTTTTAGCACGCCATGAAAAAGACGAAGGTTCTTTTGCTTAACTCGCGTCCTAAAGCGGTCACACCCTCTTGAATGCGTGCTTTTATTTTTTTTTACAACTTATAGTTGTATTATGTAAACTATTTGTTTATTTTTGCAACAAAATACTTGTTTTATGACTTTTGACAAAATACTCGATGATGGCAGATTATGGGCTGTCAGATATGACGGGGACAATGACAACGCTCTTCAAATCGTTTTTAACCAATGGAATAATCCCGAATGGTTATGGGATTTCTTTACAAAAAACTTTTCTGATCTTGAGTCTTTTTTTAAGATTACCGATGTGGATCAAGCCATATTTGATACCATGGAGGATGGTGGAGAGTTGGAATGTCTTATTTTGGATATCTCTCCTGATGCCAATCTCGACCTTTTGTTCCGTCCTCTTGAAAACGGCAGAGCTGCGGAGATGCCCCTCGGGAAAGAAAAAGCAAGATTGCAAAACCGTATGGGACATGCCTCGTGGCTTCGCCTTTATGCTATTAAACTCGAAACAGGTTATTACATTATCACTGGTGGAGCTATAAAATTAACTCGTACAATGCAAGAACGAGAGCATACGCTTCGAGAATTGTTAAAAATGGAACAAGTTAGGAACGTGCTTATTGAGCAAGGTGTTGTTGATATTGATGGATTTGAAGATTATACAAATGAACTAACACTATGAAACAGAAAACACTTGACTATCTGGAATCGCACCAAAGTGAAATGCCTTCCCAATGGCGTGAGGAAGCCAATTGGCGACGTGAAAACAAAGCATGGTTAAGACATTCACAACGCATCGCTGTGAAAACGCTGTCGTTTATGAAACGTGAAAACCTAACACAAAATGCTATGGCGGAACGATTGAACTGCACACAGCAATATGTCTCAAAAATCCTTCGTGGCACGGAAAACCTAACCTTGGAGACGCTTTCCAAGCTGGAAGCCGCAATGGGAACACAATTGATTGTTGATTGAAATTGTATTTGTGTAAAATCAAAAGCAGCAGCTCTCGAGGGCTGGCTCCATGCTGTCTTTTTTAATTACTTCAATATGGCCATACTCCACACCGAGTTTCACCAACTGGGCGACATCTTCTCAAATAAGATGACGGATTCCCTCACAGAACTATGCGAAAATAATTCAACACTACATCTATGGTTGTTTATGATAGTTTCTATACTTTTGCCGCGTGTTTTTAATAATTGGTTTTGTGAGATGAGAATACTCGCAATATGTAAGAAAAATTGTAATTTTGCAACATGTAATAAAAGAGGCTGAGAGTTATGTGTAGGTATAATATCGCAATAGATGATGCTCTGATCGAGGAGGTCAAACCTCATATCGGCAAGGATGTAAAGATTCAGTTGTGGCTGGAAGAAATGCTTAATAATGCTCTTTTGAGCTTTGTGGCTCAGTTCTCAAATGAGTCAAAGAGTCGAGGTGAACGGATTTATCAACAGCTGGAGGCTCTTGGGGATACTCCTGAGGGCTTTTTCGATTTGCCTACCGTGCTTAAACCGTCGCACTATTCGGCTGAGGAATTAAGAGATGACTACATCAGCGAAAAATATGGGGTATGAAGATTCTAATTGATTCGAATGTAATCCTGGAATTTATCCTCCAACGTGAGGAATATGCCGTGGCAAACCATTTGATGAAGACCTTATATAAGAATAGGGATGATCTTTTTCTGACAACTGGTTGTTTCTATGGAATGCTGTTTACTATTGACAAGTATTTACGAAAGGAATTGAATCTTTCCAATCCTGTGCGGACTAATATTTTACGGTCTATTATGGCTAAAGTATTGAGCTTGATGGATGTAGCGGGACATGACAAGGATTCACTTTTGCGTGGCATTAGTGATAATAAGTTTATGGATTTAGAAGATAGCTGTCAGTATCAGGCGGCTGTTAAGGCCAGTTGTGACTACCTGATTTCTTTTAATTTGAAAGACTATACGGATGGTGCATTGATGAAGACGATGACTCCACAACAGTTTCTGGATTCATATATTGTAAAATAGTATTCCCTGCCCAAAAGCAAGCTGACTGAGAATTGAGGTCGTGAAACTAATAGTGGATTAAACGCAGTTGAGAAAACAAAATAGCCAGCCCCCGATCTCTCGAGGGCTGGCTCTAAATTCTTAATTAAGAATTATAAATTACTTAGCGCGTTCTTCTTCAATAGCAGCCTGTGCGGCAGCCAGACGTGCGACAGGCACGCGGAACGGTGAGCAGCTCACGTAGTTCAAACCGGCCTTGTAGAAGAAATGCACGGATGCGGGATCACCGCCGTGTTCACCGCAGACGCCGCACTTCAGGTTGGCGCGCTGGCTGCGGCCACGCTCCACACCGAGTTTCACCAGCTGACCAACACCTTCTTGGTCGAGGGTGTTGAACGGGTCGGCGGGGATAATCTTCTCTTCGATGTAGTCTTTCACGATGGCGTTCACGTCGTCGCGGCTGAAGCCGAAGGTCATCTGGGTGAGGTCGTTGGTGCCGAAGCTGAAGAACTGGGCCACGCTGGCGATCTTGTCGGCCACGAGGGTGGCTCTCGGGATCTCAATCATGGTACCATAGAGGTAGTTGATCTCCACGCCAAACTTGGCTTCCACTTCTTTCTTCACGCGGTCGGCGATGACCTTCTGGTGCTCAAGCTCCTTGACGTTAATGGTCAACGGAACCATGATCTCCAGATGCGGGTCGAAGCCTTCGGTCATCAACTCTGCGGTGGCCTGGAACAGGGCGCGGAACTGAGTCTCGGTGATTTCGGGATAGACGATGCCAAGACGGACGCCGCGAAGACCCATCATCGGGTTCACTTCGTTGAGGGCATCGATGCGCTTCTTGATCTCCTCGAAGCTGATGCCACGCTCTTTGGCGAGGGCGCGTTGCTTCTCTTCGGTATGCGG
>JAEEII010000269.1 GCA_016281295.1 Bacteroidales bacterium | reverse complement strand
GGACCGGACAGGATGAATGTAGGGGGTGATATCGGTTTCAAAGGAGAAGGAGAGATCGAGATGGCGTATGGTCACGCGGTTGAAATTGCCACTGACCTCTTCGAACATAATGCCGTTTTCCTCACAGAAAGCTTGCAGTTGCGGGGCGGTTTCATCCCACATCTCTGGTTTGTCGTTCGGGTTAAAGTAGAAAACAACCGCATTGTAATCGGGTAGGGTGTCCACCATTTCTGACAGTTCAAATCGTCCCTGGTCGTTGATGAAAAACTGTTCCGTCAGTTGCGTTTTCCTGTGGTATTTTCCGGGGTCGTTGATGAAATCTTGTTTTGTGGCCTTCGACACGGAGTGTATCCATTCGTATTCCTTTGTGGTGCGGAATTCGCCGTTTGGGAGACGTAAAGTTTGCCAGTTTTCCGTTTCCAGATTCTCGCCACGTTGGTTGGCCACACTGATGGCAACAGGCAGTACATCGAGAATGCGTTGCGTGCCAAAACCGGAGGTGGTGGCGAGATAAACCCATTCGCGGTTTTCGGATTGCAGCAGCCACAGTTCCCGCCCTTCCGGAAGCCGTTCCACACATTCTACACCCCATTTTTCAGGGAAAACCGATTTTGCCGTCCATTTATGCCCTTGAAAGTTCAAGGCTTTTTCCATAAAACTCTCTAACACCTCATCCTGCAATGGGTATAGGGTGGTTTGGCTGTGGACATCCGCAAACAACGTGTCCCTAATGACATCAATCGGATAAATCACATTTTCATTATCCATATTATTTTGATTGTTTTTTCTTGATTGACAGTTTGTTAATAAAACAATCAAACAGATGGCAATGATATAGGTTAAGGGGTTTTGTTTCATTTTGAAATTTTTCGCAAAGATAGTATTTTTAAGGTTAATGGGTTAAGAGGGCTACGATCTTCCGTACTTCCACAGCTTCTTTTACATCATGTACACGCAAAATGTCGGCACCTTTCATCAAAGCCACGGTGTTCAGTATGGTAGTGCCGTTGAGTGCATTGTCTGGAGTTTTGTTGAACAGTTTGTATATCATTGATTTACGAGATATTCCGACTAAAATAGGAAAACCAAGTTCTTGGAATACCCGTAGATTCTTCATCAGAAAGTAATTCTGTTCCAGTGTTTTGCCGAATCCGAAGCCGGGGTCGATGATAATGTCGTGAACGTGATGTTCATGCAATTTCCCAATCTGCCGACCAAAAAATTGAAGCATTTCGGACAGAATGTCTTCGTATTTGGTGTGTTGTTGCATAACAGAAGGTTTGGCGGTTGTATGCATCAGACAATAAGGGACTTGTAGTTTGCCGACTATAGGAATCATGTCAAGATCGAAGGTGCCGCCGGAGATATCGTTGATCATGTTGGCGCCGGCTTTCACTGCGGCTTCTGCTACGGAAGCGCGGTAGGTGTCAATGGAAAGCACGGCATCTGGGAATTGTTCGCGCACGGTGTTGACTGCTGCTACAATTCGTGTGATTTCCTCGCTTTCAGTGATTTCCATTGCATTAGGACGCGTGGACATGGCCCCGATGTCAATAATGTCAGCTCCTTCATCAAGGAGCTGCGCCACACGTTCCAGTACAGCCTTTTCTGTCACATATTGTCCCCCATCATAAAATGAATCGTCTGTGACATTCAGGATGCCCATGATGATGGGCGAGTTTTCAGAAAGTTTTCCGTTGAAATTGTACATTTTGGTTTGTAGTTTGCGCTATGCGATAATCGTAAATCGCAAATCGTGAAAACAGAAAAAGGGACAGCTTTTCAGCCATCCCTTTTATATAATATTGTATTAGACAAAATTATTTCACAACAACTTTAGTGGTATTCACTTTGCCGTTTTGGTTCACTTTGAGCATATAGACGCCGCTGTGAAGGTTGGCAACGTTTACGGTTGTGCTTCCCGTGAAGGTTTCGCTGTAAACCTGTTGGCCAACAATGTTGAACAGTTGGATAGAGGCTTTTTCGTCATTGCCAGTGTTAACCGTGAAATTGTTGGTGGCAGGATTCGGATACACCGTCAGTTTGTTCATGTCGGGATCATTGACATTCACAGTTTCGCAGTCATTGCAAGTCACGCGCAGGGAAATTGTCGGTTTCGGGTTACCGCCCCAGAAAATATTCGGTTGATAAATATTATACCAAGAACTATTGGCTTTGAAATTATCAGCGTCGTGGAAAAATCCCATTTGATAATCGTTAAGGAGTTCAGGAGAACCATAATCTGTATGTTGATAGCCTTCACGAAGATCGTCATATAAAGCGGTTCTGAACGTGCTCAAGTCAGTACCAATAACAGAAGAAGGAGTTCTTGCACTTCCGGGGATGAAAGTGATGTTAACGAACATTTGCTTTTGGGTGAGGTTTGAAAGGCCTTCCGGAGTGGGGAGGGTAAGGTAGTAGAAAGTATAACTTCCATCGTCAGGATCGATGGTTTCATCTTCTGTCGTCAACGGGATTTTGTCGTAAATGATGGTGGTAGAAGCCGGGTCTAACGTGTTGGAAAGACCACTTGTTGTTGCGCTGTTGTAGGTGGGAACAAAAGCGTTGTGATCAAAAGGAATCAGCGGCATAGCAAAAGCAGGTTCAAATTCGCCAGTATTCGGATTAGTGCTACCAAGATAACGAACATCGTCATCACCAAAGCCGACAACATAAGTTATGGCAATAGTATCCACAACAGAGGGATCCACATTCGTACCACGAGCGTACCAGTAAATTGTCTGAATGGAGTCCACTGAATAGGAATTAGCGGTGATCATGTAAGGAACATTTTGTGGAGCACCGGTGTAATTGTACAGCTCATCCCACATATTACTGCTCCAGTCGTACACTTGACCCACTGAGCAGAATTGTACGGGAGAAAGACCGGAGTCGCCGAAGTCGTACAAACCATTGGTGTCGCATTGGATTGGAGGAGCAAAGCCAGAAGCATCTTCACCTAAATAATTGCAAATATCCTCGATAAGGTTGAACCAGAATGAATTCGTAGCTTTTTGAGGATTGTTTTTTGCGGGTTTACCCTTGATGTTCAAAGTGGTGCCGTCTTTTTTCACCACTTTTTTGGGCAGGGTGACTTGTGCGAAGCTGGCAGAAGCAATCAGCAGAGCAGCTAATAAAACATAAAATTTTTTCATTGTTTGATAAATTTAGTTTATAATAATTTTTTGGTATTTCCAATTTGGCTGCAAAAATAATGTTTTTATTGATTGTTCGGCAAATTTTTTTCATAAAAAATCTTAATAATGATATGTTCATAAAAATCACAGCTTTGGAATGATCATCAAAAGAAAGAAAAAAATCGCCAATCTATTGGTAGTATTCAGAATTATTGTATTTTTGCGCCGCTTTTCTAAAAGAAATTCAGTGACGGGAAGCAAGAGGGGTGGGCATTACTATACAGAATCCCGTTACTTACAATCCACTATAAATTTATGACAAAAGACAATTTAACAAATATGTCAGATATTATTGAGAACAAACCCAGAAGAAGAAGAGTTGTGAGAGGTGGTGACAGCCTGTTGGCCACTTCGAATGAGACAAAAATGAAAGACAAAGCCCGTGTTGTGGAAAAAAAGAACACACCTTTGTTTAATATAACGAAACCCTCCGTTGTGGAAAAAAATTCTGAAATTGTCGGCAAGAAATCGGAACAAGAGGATGTGGTGATGTTTGCCAATCCTCTTCCGGCTGAAGAAAAACCGAAAAAAACACGCACTTCCAGAAAAACGGTGAAGACCTCTCCAGAAGAGGAAAAGAAAAATGACGCTCCAGTAGCTTCAGAAGCCGCTCCTGAAAAAAAACGTCGTGGACGTCCTAAAAAACAACAAGAGAAAGAGGAGTCCGTTCCTTCTGAATTGGTGGCTGAAGCTTTGCCTCAAGAATCCAAGAAAAGTCATAAACTTGTTCAATATCCACTTTTTGAAGAGGATGCCGACCTGATGTTAGATGCCGAACCGGAGATGAGCGACATTTCCGAAAACAGCACTATAATACAGAATAACGCCGAAGAGGAGCAGGTGGCGAAAACAACCAGGAAAAAGAAGAAAGAAACTTCAGCACTTGAAGACCAGTCAGAGGCAAAACCTCGACGTGGCCGTCCTAAAAAGAAAACGGACAAAGAGAATTCGGAAAAACAAAAGGAAGTGAAAGGGGAGAAAACTGTTTCCGAAGAAGCGGAATCTTCCGCCAATAAAGTGGAAGATTCCATTCCTCCCTACTTGGCCAATGCACAATATGATGGTTCCGTCATGGCCGAGGGCGTGCTCGAAATAACCAGCGAAAACTGCGGATTCCTCCGCTCATCCGACTATAACTATCTCTCTTCCCCCGACGACATCTATGTATCCATGTCGCAGATCAAATTGTTCGGTCTCAAGAACGGTGACACCGTCTATGGCGCTATCCGCCCGCCGAAACCAGGCGAAAAATACTTCCCGCTGACTAAAATCGACAAGATCAATGGATGTCTGCCGGAAGAAATCCGCGACCGTATCCCATTCGACTACCTAACCCCGATGTTCCCGGACGAGAAAATCAACATCACCGGTCATCCCGGCTGCAAGCTCTCCACCCGTATTATAGACCTCTTCGCTCCCATCGGAAAGGGTCAGCGCGGTCTTATTGTGGCACAGCCGAAAACGGGTAAAACCGTGTTGCTGAAAGATATAGCTAACGCCATAGCGTATAACCACCCCGAAATATACCTCATCATTTTGCTTATTGACGAACGTCCTGAAGAGGTCACTGATATGCAGCGCAGTGTGAATGCCGAGGTGATTTCCTCCACGTTTGATGAGCCGGCGGAGCGACACGTCAAAATCGCCAACATGGTGCTTGACAAGGCGAAACGCATGGTGGAGTGCGGTCACGATGTCTGCATCCTGCTCGACTCCATCACCCGTCTGGCCCGCGCTTTCAACACAATGGCGCCCGCATCCGGCAAGGTACTCTCCGGTGGTGTCGAAGCTAACGCTCTGCAGAAGCCCAAACGCTTCTTCGGCGCTGCCCGTAATGTGGAAAACGGTGGTTCCCTAACGATTATCTCTACCGCCTTGATTGACACAGGATCCCGCATGGACGAGGTGATCTTCGAGGAGTTCAAGGGCACCGGCAACATGGAGCTTCAGCTCGACCGCAAGCTCTCTAACAAGCGCATCTATCCCGCTGTCGATATCGTAGCTTCCAGTACGCGTCGAGATGACTTGCTGCAGGATGCCGCCACGCTGCAAAAAGTCTGGATCTTGCGCAACCATATTGCTGATATGACAACCATTGAAGCTATGAATTTGATAATCAGCAATATGGAAGACACTAAGAACAATGAAGAATTCTTGAATTCCATGAACGGTTAATATCTCCGCGAATAACACGTACTTGTGCGTATTTTTGTGATGAAAAAGGCATTTTTTTCTATAACCGTGCTTTTATGTCTCGCTTTGTCGTTGCGGGCAGACATTTATACGCCTTTTCTTACGGAAGAACAGTATTTACAACAGCTTTGGGATACTATTGTAGATCGATATGATGTTGAGGGACTGGAGTTTGTGGCTAACGACATGTCCCAAAAGTTGAATGGTGCGATGTTGGTGGCCGTGCGCGACACGGTGCTGGTAGAACATGCTTACGGAGAGCTTCGCCTGACGGGTGAACCCCCGCGATGCAACCCGGCAGAAGACAATCAGATTACCGAAATCACGCTGTTCGATTTGGCCTCCATTTCCAAACAGTTTACGGCGGTGGCGGTTTTGCAACTCTGTGCGCAAGGGAAAGTAAGTCTTGATGATACGATTACAGAATATTTTCCGAATCTGCCCTACAGTGGCGTGACCCTTAAGCATCTGCTGACACACACCACAGGTATTCCAGAGTACTTCAAATTCAAGTACCCTGTGTATGGATCTTCGGCGTTTGTTGACAATCAACAACTTCTGCGCGTTTTGGAAAAACAGAAGTATGCCAAAACGTTTCCCACGGGGTCGAAATTCGAGTATGTGAACACGAATTACGCGATTTTGGCCGCATTGGTGGCGAAAGTGTCAGGAAAATCGTTTGAAGAGTATGTTCACGAGAACATTTTCAAGCCCGCCGGGATGAAAAACACCTGCTTTTTCACGGAATTGGTGGGCATTGATGCCAAACACGGGAAAAAGTATGCCGATGTGGATCCAAAAGCGGAAGATGTGAATGTGAAACCGCTGCCGATGGATATTCCAATTGCTCGCGGGCACAGGAAGGTGACCGTCACAGCCCGATATGACCGATTGAACGGTGTGCTCGGCGATAAAGGGGTCTATTCCAATGTGGAGGACATGCTCTGCTGGGCCAACGCCATGTTTATTGATTATAAAATTTTGCCGAAGGAGTGGGTTGACCTCGCCTCGCAGCGCGAAAACCAGCTGTCAGACGGTTCCCTGCCCAAAAACATTTACGGCTTCGGCTACCGCATTGAAGAGAGTCCCGCGCATGGCAAACTCGTCTATCATGGCGGTCTTTGGAACGGATTCCAGAATCTTTTCCTCTACCGCCCCTCCGACAACGTGGTAATTATCTTCCTCAGCAACCTCTACAATAAAGCCCATGTCGGTCGCAGTGACCAAATGCTCAACATACTCGATGGCATACAAGAGGAGGTAACAGAGGAGGAAGAGCTTCAATAACCCATAACCTATAACCCATAACCATTATAGAATGAACCATTATCCCGCTAACTATCACACCCACAGTCTATATTGCGACGGCAAAAGCACATTGGAAGAGCATGTGCGCGAGGCCGAGAAATGCGGACTCCTGCAGCTCGGTTTCTCTTCGCATTCCTCGGTGCCGTTTGAGAACAATTTCGCAATTTCGGAAGAAAGAATCCCGGAATATGTAAAAGAAATTAAGCAACTGCAACAGAAAACAAACATCAAGTTGCTGAAATCATTGGAATGCGAATTTGTCCCAGGGATTACCAAAGATTTTGACGTTTGGCGCACGAACTATAATCTCGACTATGTCATCGGTGGCGTGCATCTCGTGCGGCCGCCCCATGGCGACGGACTTTGGTTCATTGACGGTTCCAAGCAGGAAATTTATGATAACGGCTTGCGTGACCTTTTCGGCAACGACGTCAAGGCGGCGGTCACCGCTTTTTGGGAGCAGACGTTTGAGATGCTGGAAACGCAGCATTTGGATATCATCGCCCATTTTGACAAAATTAAGATGCACAACCGCAACCGCTTCTTCACAGAAGACGAGAGCTGGTACAAAGTGTTGGCCGACAAGGCGATACAGCTGATTAAACGGCACGATGTTATCGTTGAGGTGAATACCCGTGGATTATACAAGAAGCGTTGCGACCATTTTTATCCCTCCACGGAGCTGCTGATGAAAGCGCGAAAAGCGGATATTCCCGTGATTGTGAGCAGTGATGCGCACAAAGCGGAAGAATTGACGCTGTTCGTGCCCGAAGCATTAGCAGAATTGCAACGTTGTGGTTTTGACCACACCGCACGGTTTGATGTCGAAAAAGGTAGGTTTGTATATTGATTATGGAAAACAAGGCCGGACAATTTTTGGAAAGATACCGTGAGATCGAAGAATGGGCACTCAACAACCTGAATGTCTCGGAGATGAAGGAATTGGAGCAGATGCCCCAGTACAAGGGTCTTCGCAGCAATCTTGCATTCTGTAGAATGTTACGCAACCTGCTGTCGCACTATGATTGGTCGAAGGCGGGTAACGACATGGTGATCGTTACTGAGCAAGCGGTGCGACAAGTCAACAACCTCTACTATTCGCTCAATCCGGTGACGTTGATGCGCGTGGCCATCCGTGCGGGACAGATTTTCGCCCCCTCGCCTGAGGATTCCGTTCTCGCCGCCGTCAAGGTGATGCAGCGCAATGACTACTCCTACATCCCGATTGTGGAAAACCATCGGATTGTCGGGGTGTTCAGTACCAAAACCCTTATGAGGATTGTGGCGGAAAACGGTTCCGCTCTTCTTTCGGAAACCTTGAAATTCAGAGATATAATGGATTTCATCCGCTTAGCGGACGAATCGATAGCCCACTACGGTTTCATTGATCCAAATACAACGGTGGAAGATGTCAGTCTCAAATTCCAGCGTTCCAAAACAAGAAAGGTGCGTTTGGATATGTTGTTCATCACGGATAATGGACGCTCTGATGGCACCCTTCAAGGCATGGTCACTCCGGTTGATATTCTCCAATAAAGCGGAGGAATGCGGTACGTGTGGACGTATGCGATGCGTATGGACGTATGCGATACGTCCCTACGGAATCCATTCCGCATACGACGTGTCGGTTTCCCGCAAGCGCACGCAGGTAAGTGCCACTCTTTCAGGAAGTCTCGCTTTTATTTTATCAGCAATGAAGTTCAAAAGGTTTTCAGTGGTCGGTTGGAAATCCACGATGACAATTTTCTCGTAATTTTGTTTCAATACTTCAACAAGTTGTGCATCGGTTTTGGCATTCAGCACCAAAGCATGATCCAGTAAGGATATAACTTCTTCGTTGACAAGTCTTTTCAAGTCTCCAAAATCCATCACCATCCCGTTTTTTGGGGAAGATTCATCCTGCAGCGGTTGACCGGCGAGGGTGATGTCCATCTTGTAGGAATGGCCGTGGATGTTACGGCACAGCCCGTCGTAGTTGCGCAGCGCGTGTGCCATTTCAAAGGAGAATTGTTTGGTTATCTTGATGGTACTCATTGTTTTACGATTTTATGGATTTGAATGCCTTGTTCGGAGGACAATTTTATCAGATAGGGTCCGATAGGAAATTTGGATAAATCTATCTGAATGTTGTCGATATTATCAAATTGTTGGGCTAGCAGAGTTCTTCCAGCAATATCTTGAAGCTCAACTGTTAATTTATCAGTTTGATTATCAATAGATTTGATGTTAATTGTGGAAGTGACAGGGTTCGGATATACGTTCCAGCCATGTTGGTTGGAATAGTTTGAAATACCAGTAGTGAATGGGCTTGAGTCGTTACCGAAGATTTTCTCTGCCAATTCGGGGTGGTCGATGAACGGGTTGCGGTTGTGTTGGCGTTGATAGACAGCGTTGTTGCGGTCGATTTCTTTCTGACTGACAGGATCCATGGCAGCCCATTGGAGCAGCAGTTCTTTCGCCCATGGTTTGAGGTCGCCGCCGGAAAAGTTGGACTGCGTTTCCACGCCGAGGTTCTTGTCCATATAGCAAACTGCCATGTAGAAGTAAATGCGGGCGAAATCACCTTTGAAACCGTCGATGGGCTCGAACACTGACCCTGAGTAACCGGAAATGTTAGACGTACCTACTTTGCTGCCGTTGGTGCTGGTCCAAGTCGCATTGATCACCTTGCCGAACGGCAGGTTTCCGCGTTTGGAATTGACGAAGCCGTCGGTGGGAACGAGGTGGAAAAGGTCAGTGTACATGGGTGCGACACTGCCGCCGAACCAGCTTTTCGGAACAGAGTGTTCGCGGTTGTAACAGTCGCCTTCGCCAGAGTAGCTTCCACACTGGTCGCTTCCAAAGGTGAAATAGTAGGCGGGGGTTCCGCCTGGACGGTCAGAGTACATGTCCCATACTTTGCCGTTGTCGGGACGTACATCAGTAGTATAGAATGCCTGCCACAACTCATTGTATGACAAAGATGTATGATTTTTAATAATGTTGTGCATGGCCGTGCGCAGTTCCTGTCCGCTTTTGTTCTCGGCAGCGGAATAATAACCGGTGGGTGGCTGGGCATTTAGAGAAAAAACACCCATTATGATGCACAGCAAACATAGTAGAGACGTTTCATGAAACGTCTCTACAAAGGATTTACGAATATTTCTCATTTTATACATGGGTAATCTTGTAAATCATTTCTTTCAGTAGCTCGGCGTCGTCGTTGCTGGAATCAACGCCTTTGCACTTTAAATCGTATTCCCGCAGAATGGATATGATTTTGGTCAGCTGCGGCAAGGTGTGGTTGTTGGCGATTCCGACGTTTCGGGCGATAAAGTTCGGCGACAGGTTGCCGAAAATGGTTTTCAGCGCATCGTTGCTTTTGTCGGGCAAAAGATGGTAGCGGATCATTTTGTGATAATAAGAATACAGCATGGAGATGGTGCGGATGTTCGGATTGTCCTTCAGATGCATCGTGAAGTTGAGCATGATGTTATAGACTTTAGACAGATTCCGGGATCCTAGGGCGTCTTGCAGTTCAAAAATGTTGTATTCCTTGCTGATGCCAATGTATTTTTCGACGACATCTGGTGTGATTTCACTACCTGCAGGTAAGGCAACTTGTAGTTTCTGGAATTCTGTGAAGATGCGGGACAAGTCGTTACCGATGTGTTCGCTCAGCATGGCGGCGGTCTGCGGGTTCAGCTTGTAGTTGAACGTCTGGCTCGCAAGATCCTGAATCCAGGCAGCGAGATTCCAATCTTTTACCCCTTCCGACACAAAAACGACCCCATGTTTGTTGTAGGTTTTGGATTGTTTCAGTTTGCCATATTTGTAGCAGACAATCAAAATGGTTTGCGGACTTGGGTTTTCCACGTAAGAATCCAGCAATTCGATTTTTTTCAGCTCTTTGGCCTCTTTTAGAATCACAACGCGATAAGGGCTGCCGAAAGGAAATTGCTTGGCGTTGGCCAGCACCATATCCACTTCCGTATCCTTTCCGTACAGCACCACCTGGTTGAAGTCGCGCTCTTCGGGTTCCAGAATACCTTCCTCAAACATCTTGCAGAGCCGGTCGATGAAAAACGGTTCCTCCCCGTGCAACAGATAGACAGGCGCAAACTGCTTGTTCTTGATTTGCGCTACAAGGTCGCTGTATGTGACTGCTTTTTCTGAACTTTTTCCTTTCGCCATAATATGTCGTTTGTTATTGTCCGACGCACGTTTGCGATACGTCGGGTGTTTGCGATACACCCCTACAATTCATCGCCATTCATCGTTTTTCATCGCCTCATCGTGTCATCGTTAAAAATAGTGTTCCGCCACTTGGAAAATCACCTTCTCGTCGGGTTCGTATAGGCCTTTGGCGTTGGTGAGGATGAAATCCGCGATATTGTGACGGCGGTAATCTTCGGGAATTTTGTTGGGACTGTCGAGGATGATGTCGAAGGTCTCGGGGTGGATGCCCACTTCCAGATCCGTGGCATAGCTGGTGAAATGGTGCAGGAAATGGTCCACTTTATCTACTAATGCGTTGCCGAGGGCGGCAGCGGTATCAATTTTCTTTTCGTTCATAATCGTTATTTTTCAGGCCGCAAAGGTACATAAAATACGAATATTGAAGGCATAAAAAAACGCCGCACTCTTACGAATGCGGCGTAAAATCATTGGCTTTGGTTAAAGATTACCCGATGGCGATGGTGCGGGCGATTTTAGGTTCCTCTTTTTGCACTCTCGGCAGGGTGATGGTGAGGATTCCGTGCTCCACTTTGGCTTCGATGTGGTCTTTGTCCACATCCTCGGGCAGCGTGTAGTTCTGCTCGTAGTTCGTGTAGGAGAACTCGCGGCGCAGATAGTGGTGCTTTTTCTCCTCTTC
>JAEEII010000268.1 GCA_016281295.1 Bacteroidales bacterium | reverse complement strand
GGGGGTTTAATCTCGGTAGAAAGAGAATTTGGAATTTAGAATTTAGAATTTAGAGGGAGCTACCCCGTTAGGGGTTTAACCTCGGAAGAAGGAGAATTAAGAATTAAGAATTTAGAGGGAGCTACCCCGTTAGGGGTTTAATCTCGGTAGAAAGAGAATTTGGAATTAAGAATTTAGAATTTAGAGGGAGCTACCCCGTTAGGGGTTTAATCTCGGTAGAAACCCTGGGTAGAACGCTCCCCCTCTCCACTGTGGAGAGGGGGCCGGGGGGTGAGGTCTAACTCTCAACTCGATTCAGCCACTGGCAAAAATCCCTGGTCTTCTTGAACTCATCCAGCACCCATTCCACGAGGTTGGGACTATAGAGGTGTTTGTCATCCACCTCCTTTATTAATAGCCAGTCGCGTTGTTTGAGGAATTCTGCGTAGGCGTGGTCTTTGGGATAGCCGTTGGGAACCCTTTTTAGGGCACTGTGGGTGTCCAAAGTGAATCCTTTGGCTTTTTTAATGGCTTTTTCAAGGGGGTCGCCGTTGTAAAGGATTTCTTCCCTGACGTTCTTTAATGTCTCAGGATAAGGCATATACATCCCGGTGCAGAGCATGTTGCCGCTAAAATAATCCTCAGACTCTCTTGGCTGTACCTGAAAGTAGTAGCCGCTGAGCATCGACTTCTTGCCGCCTTTGCACACAAACACCCCGAAATGGGTCTTATAAGGCCGCTTGTCTGATGAGAAACGAGTGTCGCGGTAAAAGCGGTAGGTGCAGTCTTTCAGCGTCAAGCCCTGCATGTCGGGGTCGAACTGTGCCACGCCTTCTATGATTTGCTCGGCGATGGTGTTGAACTTCGCCTGGGCGTTTTGGTATTCTTGTTTGTGCTCATGAAACCACTCGCGGTTATTGTTGTGGAGCACGTTAGTGAGGAAAGTGATGATTTCTTCCATGATGAACTTTTTCGCTTACAAAGATAAATCATTTTCCGTAATAAAAACATAAGCATCCCGAACGTGCCGAAGGCACGAACTCTCAGTAACCCCACACAAGCGATAGCGCAGTGTGGGGAGCGTAGTGTGGGGTAAAAAGGTAAGGACAAAACCAAATCCTGCCAAGCTATAACTCAATGAAAATCAATGTCTATCTACTTGGACATCTCAAAATGATAGGGACATTTCCCGCTATCTCTCCGTAAACCCCTTGACAAGTTGTTTTTCTCTTTAATTTTGCATCAACAACCATTCGAAAAATGAGAACACGACTACCAATCATCGTTTTGATCAGTGTTATGCTGATTGCTTGCAACACCCAAACCAAACGGGTGGAACACGCTGAGTCTCTATATGAAGAAGGTGCCCGCTTGCGCGAGGAACGCCAGTCAGAGGAAGCCGCTGAAAAGTTTGTGCAAGGGCTGGAAGTATTACGTGGATGCGAAAAGACCACGGATGTCCTTCAGCTTGAAGGCCAGCTCTGCGATAACCTCGGGGCCATGTACTTCAAACACGGACTCTTCGAGGGTGCTTTTGCCCAGCATCAACAGGCTTTGAACTGCTATCGCCAAACCGCTGACTCCACGGGCATGATGAACGCCTATCGCAACAGCGGACGGGCCGTCAGGGCACAGGAACAATACACCCAAGCCAAACAGTACTACGACACGGCCTTCAGTATCGCGGCATTGATTCATGACCAAGCCATGCTGAGCGACCTCTATCTGGAGATGGGCCGCGACTATTATATGGAAACAGGCAACTTCACCAAAGGTATCGAGAGCGTGAACAAAGCACTGGAAATCGGCCTTAGCGACACCGATACCGACATTGCCCACATGACCTTGGGCATCCTTTATTATTATTTGGACGATGTTGAGCAGGCCAAGTACTTTTTGAACGAGGCGTTGCGCAGCGAACGTCCCGGGCTGAAGATGTCAGTCTATCAGACGCTTTATGCCATCGCCTACAACGAAGGGGACTATAAACAAGCTGTTCAATACCATAAGCTGTTCTCGACAAACTTATTGGAATCCGAAAAGGAACACTCTAGCGAAGTCATGCAACGTATCAAATCGGAATATGAATTAAAAGCCCAGCAAAGTGAGCTGGAAAGTCTTCATCGTAACCGCGACCTGAAGTTGTATCTGATTATCGCCTTGGTGTTGATAGCTTTGTTGGTTATCTTGTTGATTGTGAGAAAGATTGTTAGCGACCATAAGTTGAAGATGGAGCAGTTTGGCCGTCAGGTGGAGCGCGACCAGAACCGCATCCACGAGCTGGTGAGCGACATGGAGACCTTGATCCGTACCAATGACGAGCTACGGCGCAGCCAGCAGACCCTCTCGCAAAAAGAGCTGATGATGACCCAGAAGATCATGGCGCGTAACAAGGTGATGGTCACGGCACAAGCTCTCAGCGAACAGGTGAATGCCGACACACTCAATTTTGAGCTTGGCGACAACGACTGGACGGACTTCATCAACCTCACCGACTTGATCTTCGACGGCTTCTCACAACGTTTGCTCCAGCTTTTCCCCAAGCTTGGCAAATGGGATGTGCGCATCTGCTGCCTTTCCAAGAACGGATTCTCCAACCAGGTGATTTCCATCTTGTTGGATACCCAAACTGACTCTTATTACAAACGCAAAACCAGGATCAAACAGATGAAAATGAACCTAGGCGACGACAACCGGAGCTTCGAGGAAATCGTGAACGCAGTATGAATCAGCGCCTCGGAGAGGCGCGATTTCAGTAACCCCACACAAGCGATAGCACAGAAACAAACAAAATAACACATATATCATGAAAAAAGTAATATCAATCATCATCCTTTGCCTGGCTTGCGTATGCGGCCTTAAGGCACAAAACTTCTGGGAATTCATCAACCATCCCGCCACTTTATTGGGAGTATCCCCTGAGGGCAGCCTGTTTTTTTATGAAGGCAGCAACGGCATTAGCCGGATGCAAACTGTAAATGGTCCTTGCACCATTGTGATTGGTCCTGAAACGGGCTTCAATTTTCTTTTTAACTCGCATTGTTTCTGCGTCAGTCCGGAAGGTAGAATCTTCCTTTTCAACAACACGTTGAATGCTGTAATATTTTCTGATGACAATGGCGACATCTGGCAACAAATGCCTCAGGTTTCTTCATGCGCTATTGAAGATGTTGCGGGTTTGTATGCGCCAAGTAATGAGACCGTTATTGGATGGTCATCCACTGGTGAAATCTTTTGGACCACTGACAATGGTGTCACTTGGGATGGAGCTATTCCTGGGTTTATGATTGCGAACAACGCTCCGACCATCGGTGATCTTTTGGTCAATGAGAACGGTGATGTATATATTGGAATTAGTACCATTGATATCAACGAAGGAGGAGGCATATATCATTTAATGCTTTCCGATATGCAAGATGGGGAACGCGTTGCCGGCGTAGGCGTGAACATTCGTGACATGGCCTTCGACCCCGAGGATAACGTGGTGGCTTGTGGCTATAGTGGCGACGGGAGCAGTGTTGGCTTCCAGCATATCCCAGGCTTTTATCTCTTTGATGGTACAAGTTTGGCCATTAGCAACAGCGGTGTGGTTTACAAGCCCACTTTCGCAGGCTATTCAGCGGTTCTCTCTTATTCCCTCGACCATGGCGAGACGTTTGTCGATGTAGGCGAGGCCATTCCCCTTGTTGACATTGCTCCTGGCGACGGAAGTGGTTATCTCTTCAAAGGGTATGATAATTACCTGTATTTTGTCACGGGAACAGAGTACTGGAAAAGCATTGTGAATGCGGATGAGATTCCCACCTTGAATCCCTTGTTAGGCGTGAAGTTTTATGACGAAGCCAGCGGCTTGTATTATAACATCACCGGCAACAACACGGTGGAAGTGACCTATACCCCGGACTTGGAAAGCACCGGCTTTAATAGTTATGTGGGTGATATTGAGATACCAGAAACTATTGATTATGAAGGTGCTACCTATACCGTCACTGCTGTGGGTGACGGAGCGTTCAAAAATTGCAATGGTGAACTGAATTCAGTGGTGGTGCCCAACACGGTGACCACCATCGGTGAGTCGGCGTTTTCTTCATGCTCCTACCTGCGTGTCGTGGTGTTGCCTAACTCGGTGGAAACCATCGGCAACAGGGCTTTTGCCGACTGTTGGCCGCTTAACTCGGTACGTCTTCCTGAGGGAATCACGGTACTTCCAAAAGAGTTGTTCATCAACTGTCAGTATCTTACTTCTATAGAGATTCCTTCCTCCGTAACGCATATCGAAGAACGTGCGTTTTTAGGGGCTGGCTTGACCTCCATCGACTTGCCTGAATCGGTGACGCATCTCGGAGACAGCGTGTTTTACTATTGTTCCCATCTCTCTTCGATAGATGTCCCTAACACAGTGGAGGAATTGGGTGCCGGTGCTTTCGCATATTGTTATGAGCTTCGATCCGTCCATCTTCCTGAAAACCTTACAGTGATTTCGGATGACTTGTTTAATAATTGTCAATTATTGGATTCCATCGTGATCCCTGAAACGGTAACTGAAATAGGAGAAAGAGCGTTCCTGCAATGCTTCCATCTGAAGGAGGTCAATCTTCCTGCTTCGGTGACTTCTCTTGGCTCAAGCGCTTTTAGAGCTTGTGTGGGACTGACGTCGTTTACCATTCCTGAGACGGTGCGTCAGCTCGGGAATTACCTGTTCCAACAATGTGACTGGCTGAAAACCATCACCTTGCCACAGAATTTGGAAGCCATTCCAGCGGGTATGTTCGAGGAATGCTCACGCTTGGATTCCATTGTCATCCCCGAGACGGTGGCTTCTATCGGTGCGTGGGCGTTCGCCTCTTGTTTCGCCTTGAAAGAAATCGTGGTTCCCGACAGCGTGAGGTCCATAGGTTCCCAAGCATTTTACAACTGCCGTAACCTGTCACGGGTGGACTTGGGCGTGTCGGTCTCCAGCATCGCTGACGGGGCGTTCCGTCGAGAAGACGGCAGCGTGAAGCTGACCCTGGTATGTCATGGCACCACTCCCGCGATGTGTGGCTTAACCACGTTCCCAACAGCAAGTTTACAGGAAAAGTTGATTGTGCCTTGCGGCTGTGAAAACCTTTATCGAGCAGCATGGGAAAGCTGGCAAAGCGACATCGAAGAAGACTGTGGCACGGCTTCCAATGAGTGGTATTATGAGATTTTGAATGAGGATGGAAGCATCACCTACCAATACCTCCGCCAGGCTAACGACACCACCATCAATGACAAGGAAAAGATTCACGTCTTGGTGCGTATTAACACCCTGTATGACAAGGGTGAACATATCGAGTTGAGCCATGAGTACATCTATGATGAGGAGGATGTAGTCTATTGGTGGAACAAGGATTTGCAAGCGTTCACCGTGCTTTATAATTACAATATGGAACCTGGCGACGAATGGGAAATCAAGGTGGGGACCGGAAGCCTCGTGATGCATGTGGATGCCGTGGAGCAGTATGAATATGAAGGTCGGTCGTTCAAGATGCTTCAGGTGAGCGATGCGAATCACGTCTTCAGCGGCACCATCGTCCGCGGCATTGGCCACTTGACCAGCTTCTTCCCCGAAAAGCTGATGAATAAAGGCAAAGGCTACCGTGTGGAGGGCATCCGTTGCTTCTGGAAAGAGAATCGGTTGATGTTCAAATACGGCGAAAAGGACTGTGATGAGGTGTATGAGGAATACCATGATTATGGCGTGGAAGAACCCGTTTTGACGGAAGGATTCCAGGTTTATCCCAATCCAACAACAGGTCTCATCACCGTATCAGGCGCCCAGTCCGGTGAGTACCGCATCAGCAATACGATGGGTCAAACCTTGCTGACGGGTCGCCTCGACGGAGAATACAACCAGATTGACGTGTCAAAATTGCCCAATGGAATGTATTTTATCAGCGTTGGGGATATGACACGGAAATTTGTGGTGCAATAAGAAGGGAATCGTTAACCTAGTAAAATCGCTTCAGGACGACAACCGAGCACCCGTGCCAGTGCGAGGACCGAGCGCACTTCCGCTTTGGTGATGTCCTGGTCGCCCTGTTCGTAAGCTTGGATCATACGAAGAGAAACCCCCGACAAGTCAGCCAACTGCTTTTGAGTGAGACGAGATTGCTTGCGGATGGCTTTCAGGGGGTTTTTCCGGTGTTGGAGACCTTGCTCGATTATCGCATCGGCCGTTTGTACGAATTTGGAAAGGTCGGCCTCATGCAAGGTTGGATATAGCGAAAGCAAGGTGTTGATGTTTAATCCATTGCTTTTAAGGAATGAAAACGACCGAGCACGATACCATTGGTAATAGGCCAAAGCCCAACCGACCCAATATTCCGGGGTGCGGTCAAAAGGTGCGTAAGACAGGACAGACACCGTTTTGTCAGAGGTTTTATCCAAAACCAGTTGCATCAGCTCCATCCCTGATAGTCCTGACAGGTAGCGAGGATTGCCCGCCTCGATTTGTGAGGCGACGCCGCTAGACAGAAACATCTCGTAAAACAACGTCAGGTCGCAATGCGCGGCATGGACGGCGCAGTCGAACATGGTGCCGAGGTTGTTCATCACATCTTCTAGATACAAAGGATTATAGGCGCGGGTCATCTTGATTCCAATTTTGTCTGAGAATATCAATCATATAGATGGCATCAACCGGTGATGTCGTGTTTTTTTCTTTTTGGTAGTCTTCTCTTGCTTGTCGGTCGCGGGCTTGTCGTTTCGGGTAGTATAGGCTGCTGTCAACGGGGATGCTTTCCTTGAAATGGATGCTTGCAAACGCCTTTTCGCTTTTTAATACGATCTGTTCCCCCAGCTTTCCTAAAAACATCGCTTTCCGTAATTGCTCCAACGAGATGGTGTTGTTCAAGAAGGCATTGGCAAAAGAGAAATAAGAATCATCGGCTCGATAACCCATGATGATATCGTAAGGCTCATAGTCGGGCAAAAAATGGTTCAACAGATATTCCTTTGCTTCTGTAGGCAGGCCTTGTGATAGGACAAAAGTTCTGTTTTTCAACAGTATCGAGAGCCAATTTAGGATATGATAGGGTTTTTGATTTAGGTGGAGGATGTCCAATCCCTCCAAGTCAGTCTCATAGCTGTTGGCAAAGCCATCGTGTTGTTCCGTGCTTGCCCATTCTTTGGCGAGCTCAAGATTTTCGGTACAATAAAAGCCCAATCCGTAATCATTCTTCGGATTTCCCTCTCCAAAAACGGGCTTTTCGATGATCTTTGTCGAACCGTGATAAATGATAACCGATTTCATAAACTATCGTTATAACGAGACTTTTTGCAAAAATAGTAATTTTACTATTATTAACACCTTTTTTCGCAAAAAAGATCTTTATTAATGGATGTGATTTCAATAGAATCTATTTTCATAAACTGATGAAAAGCGGCCTTCATCTGTCTTGGCGGGAAGGAACCCTCGTCAATGACTGATCATAGTATTGAATAAACAAGAGTCCGAATGCCTCGCTGTAATACCAGTCGTAGATTAGCTGGCCGTTGTATTGACTGTAGAGGATCTCATGATGGACGTTGGTGTAATCGATTCCGTTCAGGGAGGCGTATGGTTGATAGCTCAGGAGGTTGCCGTTAAGGTCGAGGTCGTTTCCAAAATAGAATATGAGGTCCTTGTCGGGACGGATGGTAAACCCTAAGCTGTGGTTGTTTTGTTCGCATTCGAGAATCACCGTGCGGGCGTAGCAGTAATAGTTGTCCTTTGGGATCTTTCCCGTTTCTTCGTGTGTCCGTGAGAAGAATCGGTCTTGATCGTAGGGATAGGTGTCGTCGAAAACGACTTCGTATGTCAGCGTGTCTCCGTCCTGGTTCACGAAATCCACCTTTTGTCCCAGTTGGTAAGGGATGGCGGCAGCGTCTTCGTCGGACAATTTCTGATAGATATGGGCGTGCTCGATGCAGGAGCTCATCATGATGAGCGTTGTGCAAATGATCAGGAGTTTTTTCATTGTGCGTGGTTTTTAAATTTATATCTGATACCCAAGCTGTAGTTGCCTTCCATACCGACACCTACTTGCAGAAAACCGGCAATGCGGTCATTACCGACTTCAACACCGGTAGCGGCTTGCCAAGCAAAACAACAGTGCTTGGTGGGAAGGTTCACACCGAATAGGTCGGGTTGGAATTCTTTTAGTCGATAGCCCCAAAAGCAAAGACCAGCATCAGCTTTGACATAAAGGGTGAAATGTTTCTTGTTGATGCAGTTCAGTTTGAGGTGTCCCATAAGGGAGTGGCAGGATTCGTAAAGGTTGCAGACCAAAGGATTGTTGGTGCCATGATAGCGGTAGTCGATTTCCCTATAGTCGAAACAATAGGTGCCACCCACCCCGACAACTTTGTTGAAGAAATGGGTGTAACTGCCCGAAAAAGCCCCTATTTTGTCGAGGTAATAGTAGAAGGGCACGCTGGGTAGGAAGTCATCACCGCTTACGGGATGAAATCCATAGCTTATAGCGATTTCATTGCTGACATCACGCTCCTTGTCTTGTTCTTGTGCCATGGTTGGAAGGCAGAAGGCCAATGCCAAAATTATTAGGATATTTTTCATGATTTATTGTTGGTTGTTTTGTTTTCCGTTTTCCAAAGGCGAGGTGTTGACATAGTAGAAGTCTCCTTCGGCGGTCTTGATGCCGTCGGTGATATAAAGATGATAGGTTCCCGTAGGCTCATTGCCCATGAAGACCCTTACCACGCAGGGATACTGTTTGGCCATCCTTCTCGAGAACAAGAGGTTGCCGTTGCTGTCGGTGACCAAGGTCATGCAGTTTTCCACCGTCTCGTAGAAACATACGTAAAGGGTATTATTGACCAGCCATGATTCGATGTTGGGGCTTTTCATGTCACCGTTCATCAACGACCCCTTCACATCCACCTTTTTCTCCTTGTCGTCTGAGTCGGTTGAATGGGCGAGGGAGGTGTTGTAGAACAGATCATGATAGGAAGGCTCCTTGGTGCATGAGTTGGTGCCCAAGATAATGATAATCAGTAAGAAGAAAGTCTTTATGGTCCCTCTCATAATTCTAAATTCTTAATTCTTAATTTATTGTTGAGGCTTGCCCTGATTTTGTCGATGTTATAGACGCTACATCCAAGGGCGTTGGCGTATTCTTGTCGGCTGAGTTTGAAGTGTGAGAGCAGGCAATAACGGAACTCTGATTCCGTGAGGTCGGGATAATTTGTCTTGACGGAGTCGATGAACCCAGGATGCACGCCCTCGAAGGCTTGTTCGAATCCTGTCCAATGGTCCTCGCCTTCGAACAGGGCTTTTTCCAAGTCCTTGAACCCCATGGGGTTGTTACGGTCATGTGAATACACTTCAAAGCATCGGATGATATGGCACTTCTGAAGGTATTCGTCTTTGAGTCGGTCGTCGGTTTGTTTTTGGAGGGTCTCCATTTGGGTTTGGAGGTCGCTCTGTTCTCGTTGTTGCTGCTCGTTGCGTTTCTTGAGTTCCAGCAGGTTGGCATTGATTTCGGCTTCGATACGTTTCTTTTTCAAGGCATTGAAGATCAATCCAGTGATGATGACCAAGGCAATCATTAAGATGACGATGAGCACGATGATGAGCCGTTGTCGCGAGAGCATCTGACGGTTGTGCTGGTTGGCTTGGGCCTCGAAGTCGTATTTCTTTTGGATTTCGAGCACGGAGCTTTGGGTTTGGTCGGAGAGGATGTCGAGGGCAACTTCTTCGTGTTTTTTCTCCAGATCGAACGCAGTGGCATAATCACCGTTGCTCAAGGCTTCTTTGATCAGGAAGGCATAGACGGCGGCCATGGTCTCGGGACGGCATTCCGTCAGTTCCATGGCGTTGAGCATCGCTGTTTTATAGTATTCGAGGGAGTCGCGTTCGTCCAAGGCAAGATACACTTTGGCGAGGTTCATCAGGGCGATGGGACGGCGCTTGACATCTACCAAAGGCAAGGCTTTCCGAAGACAGTTTTTGGCAGCGTCGAAGTCATCGGTGAGCTGGTAAGCCACGGAGTAGTTGTTCCAAACGGAGGCTTCCGTGACGGGGTCATTGGAGATTTGGGCGAGCTTTAAGGCCTGTTCCAGATATACAAAAGCGCTGTCATACGCATCGATGACGATGTTCATCATGGCTACGGCGTTGAGGCACTTGGCCTTGCGGGAGAGGCTGTCGCCCCACAGCTCGGCAGCCGCTTTGTAGTTGACGATGGCCTCGTCTTCATGGCCGCTGTTGTTAAGGAGGTCGCCTATGTAATATTGGGCGAAGGCGGCGCTGACCGAGTCGCCCGTCAAGCGACCATAACGGTCAGCCTCTTGGTAACAGTTCATGGCGGCTTCGTATTCCTTTTTTGCCTGACGTACCCGACCACTGTAGAGGGCGGCTGAAGCGGCGGTCTGGTAATCCTTGGCGTGACGGAAATAGTCGTACGCTTCGAAGATCGGGTCGTCGTTGCTGATGTCCTCGTCGGCACGGTAACGGTCGCGCACTTCGTTCACCACGGCCTCCATACGCTCCGTCTTGGCCTTCGAGCGGAAGGTGCAGGAGGGGAGCAGGAGGATGACGAAGCCGAAGAAAAACAATG
>JAEEII010000267.1 GCA_016281295.1 Bacteroidales bacterium | reverse complement strand
GCCTTTCCTTTTTTTAACGGCGGCAAAAGTACAAAAATGTCAGATGCGGAACTGCTTTCCAATGCGTTGCATCTAAATAAAAAATGTACTTTTGCGGCCTTAAAAAAAGACAGAAATGAAAAACATTACCTTTATCGTCGCTGCGTGCTGCCTGATGATGACCGCGTGCGCTCAGTCGCCCAAAAGTGCTGAAAACCAAAAGAATTCACAAACCAATCAGAAAGAGATGAAAAAGACTTTGATCGTTTATTTCTCAGCCACAGGCACCACCAAGGCCGCCGCGCAAAAACTCGCCCAAGAGTTCAACGCCGACCTTTATGAGATTACCCCTGAACAACCTTACACCGCCGCCGACCTTGACTGGCGCGACAAGAAGTCCCGCTCCACGCTGGAGATGCAGGACAAGAGCTCGCGTCCCGCCATCAAGGGCAAATGCGAGAACATCGCCGACTACGACACGGTGTGGATCGGCTTCCCCGTGTGGTGGTACACTGCTCCCACCATCGTCAACACTTTCATCGAAGCCCACGACCTTAGCGGCAAGGTGCTCAACGTGTTCGCCACCAGCGGTGGCAGCGGCGTGGAGGGTTCCGCCAACGACCTCAAGAAGGCGTACCCGCAGTACAAATGGGGCGAAAGCCGTCTGATGAATCGCTAAATCCCCTCCGTAGCAGAGCCTGTCGATGCCATTGTTGGCGTGCTCGCAGGGAAGGAAATGCAGGACCAGGCCATTGACCAGTTTGTCATGAAGACTGCCTGTTGCACCCTAAATTATTCAACGAATGGACAGACGTGAATTTTTGAAGAAGGCGGCCCTCGGGGTGGCGGCAGTGGCGGCAACCAGCCTGCTGGAGCATCCCGCTGTGGCTACAGCAAATGAATTGATTAACAATAAAACACCGAATATGATGAAGAAAATAATGGTTATCGACGGTGGTCCGTGCCGTAACATGAACACCGCCGCCATGCTGGAATCCTTCGCCAACGGTGCCAAAGAGGGTGGGGCAGAAGTGAAATTGGTGCGCCTCTACGACATGGACTACAAAGGTTGTATGTCGTGCATGGCCTGCAAACTCAAAGGCAAAGCCTCGAACATCTGCAAGTTCAAGGATGCCTTGACCCCAGTTTTGGAGGAGATTGCTGAAGCCGACGGTCTGGTGCTCGGCTCCCCGATCTACTTCGGCGACGTGACCGGCCAGATGCGCACCTTCCTGGAGCGGCTGGCTTTCCCGTGGCTCTCCTACAACGACTACAGTATGACAGCGCCCAAGAAGATGCCCGTGGTGCTGTTGGAGACCATGAACGGCGCGCCCGCCCGCAACAACAGCAAGGGCTACGGCTCGATGGAGCACTGCATCTCCGCCGCACTCGGCGACCCCGAACGGCTGGTTGCTTACAACACCTATCAGGTGAAGAACTACGACCGCTACGAACTGGCCGGCTTCTCCGAAGAGGCCAAGCGGAAATACCGCGAGGAACATTGGGAAGAGGACCTGCAGAAGGCCTTCGACGCGGGCAAGCGGATGGCGGAGGCGAAAGAATGAACGTGTTCCGTGAAGGTAATTGAGCAACTGTACCCATAACAAGATAAAATGAATTGCTGGAATTAAGGGGATTTTCAACATCAAGCATGAAAAATAAACGCTTGTTTTATGAAGAATGGACGATGTTGGACCCTGATTCATCGGTCATAACAGATGAATCAAAATAGCCAATCGTGATTGGCGATTTACAAAGCATAAACAAATAGGCAGATAGAAAATCGGCAATTTCAATTGCCAATTTAAAAATCAAATGATTCAAGTTTCGCAAGCTCTTTTCGTTGTAACTATTGGCGTATTTTCGTGATTTTCCGTAGGAAATTCCGCTGCGGACGCAGCGAGCATGCGGAATGGTGCGCACCTCCACATAAGGCCAAGAGGAGACTGTCGGCATGTCCATATCAAGATTACGCAAGGGTTTTGGAACTCTTGCGTTTTTTTTGCCAATGAGTATATAGTTTCAAAAAATTTGTATTTTTGCAACGGTGTTGCGGGGAGAAATCCGCAGCATTCAGAAAGCGCGTTTTCGCTTTATTCCGTAACGTGAAACTCGACAAATCACAAGTCAAATCGGGATACTGGGAAGATGAGCATCCCATGTTTGTGTTTTACACATTCGGATTGTTTGTGTGGGCTGTTTTCTCTTCTTATCCGTTTGATGAAGATTCGGGTCTTCGGGTTTAGGTGAGTTGGGAATGGAGAGCCTCGCTTATCTGTTGTGATAGTATGCACCCAAAGGCTTATGGTGCGAAACAAGTTAAACACAAAACAATTACGAAATGGGACTGTTAGATTTATTCCAGAAAGGGAAACAAATGGTCACAGATGTGCAGGATGAGATTGAAAACTGGCGTTCTCTCGATCCAGATGTTCTTCGCGCCATTGCTGATGAAGACCTAATATTAGCCAAAAACCTTTATATTCAGAAGACGGGGGCATCGAGAGTGAGAGCCGCTATGGTGGTGGAGAAAATTGCTGCAACCGTTCAGAAAGAATATCCGTATGATGACCCTGAATATTGGAAATACATTGATCCTGAAGTTCTTCGAGATGTAGCGGAAGGAATAGAATCATTAGCTATACTTGCATATATGCGAAAGAATAGTTGCTCAGAAGAGAAAGCGTGTCGAATTTTGGGTAAAATTTGGGATTCTGTCAGAGATAATTATAAAATTTATTTAGAAAAAGAGGCCTTGGCATCCGTTTCCCTTTCTTGGCCTCATAAAGAATCTGTCGTAGTGGGATTCAAACCTACCCCACACGATAAAAACAAAATAAGTATTGCATACATAAATTTGAATGCACAAATTAAAGACAATCTTTCTGAAAGAAAATATGTGTTAGATAGTTATTATTTACTCGTTGATTATTTTGAATATTTTAGCGAACCGCTCCCGTATTTTCAGCGCATACAGAATGACTATACCGCCATATTCAAAGACGGCATTATTTATCTACGGAACGAAGATGGTGACGTGTTGGAACTTGAGGATTTTAAAATCGGAGACCTCAATTTTAACACCCAAGATTCCGAATACAAGCGGTATAAGAGGATATACGACCAATTGACATCAGAGGTGGAGTTTGAAACATTTGGTATGGATGATTTGAAAAAGGTGGAGACAGGAAAAATGAGTGAAAAAGCACTCTTGTCTGCTGCCACTCGCTACAAGTTCAACTTCAAAAGATCAGGTAATAAGGTATTTGAATATCCAAAGTTCTATCCCACTTGTATCGTGACAGAGAATTTCAATCTTAAAGATATATTGAAAAAACATTATTTGGATTTCTACAAGACAATAGATGATGAACGTTCAGTCGTTCCTTGGCAATATGATATATTGAATTTGGTGGCCCAGTATAATGAAGAGTCCTGTGATAAGTTAGATTCGGTCATTCATGAATGCATCAGAAAAAATTTTCCGGAATGTGAAGCACTTGCAGAAGAATGTAATAGAAAAGCAAGGAGTTTGATACACACGCTTAACAATAGAAGAGTAGGCTGTTACTTTAATTGCGCTGAAATGCGATTAAACACTCAAGATGTGGGGGAAGACAAGCCTATTGCTGTTCTGGCCTTACCATTGTTTGGTGATATTTTTCACCCAACAGAGGATGGAATAGCAGCCTTGCATCGTTTCCCGATTCACAAACCTTTCGAGAATCTAGAACTTTCCATACAGCTGTTTAAAGACAATTCTAAAAAAATTGTGTTGAGTGCAAACGGCTTATACCGCGAATTTTCGGTAATTGCAAAAAAGAAATAATAATCAAAACAATAAAATCATAAAAAAATGAAGAAGACAAACAAAACAATTCTGTTAATGGCCGTTGCCGCCATTTTAATGATTATTGCCGCATCATGCGGGGCAGCTGAGGAAGATATGTACTCTGCAAAGGACTTTCTTTTCATTAAGGTAGATGTTGATTCCACATGGATTTCTTTTGCTCTTTTGTGCATGCTTTTGGCGGGATATTGGTTTTGTAGGTTTCATATTATGAAAGAGCTAAAGGAAGAAGACCCGTCAATTACATATTGGGAAGCTGAAGACTATATTATGGATATCGCAAGTTCAAACTTATACGAAGAGAGGGAAGGGAAAGGAGATATTGAGACTTTTATATGGGGTTCACTTCGAATTGGGCCTTTCCTTTGCCGAGTGACACCTGTTATGATGGTTTACAGTTGGTTTTTTGACAGATGGCACTTGCCTTATTGGATATTCACTGTGCTAACATGCTTGGCATTACGTTTTGTTCCGAAATGGTTGGGACTGGATTTGTCGCGTTTCTACAGTAAGTGGATTGTGATTTGGAGCATATTTAGTTTTGTGGTGCTTGTTACTGCATTGATTGTCAATAAGGGGGGAGCATAAGGTGCATGTCTTTTTGAGAAGATTGATTTATCAATGGTTTTAGAGTAAAAAGAATGTACCACAACTATCACGAGGCCGCCCTCTAGCAGGGCGGTTTTTTGTCCGAAAAAAGCGGCATGATGGAATATTTTTGTATTTTTGCAGCGGTGTTGCGGGGAGAAATCCGCAGCATTCAGAAAGCGCGTTTTCGCTTTATTCCGTAACGTGAAACTCGACAATTCACAAGTCAAATCGGGATACTGGGAAGATGAGCGCTCCTTGTTAGGTATTCGTTTCATACGACATACTCAACGTGGGGTTGTTCGCTCTTCTCATCCATTTGACAGGGAGTCGAGCCCTCACGTTAGGATGAGTCGAGAATGGAATGGCTCCACTTTCTTGTTATATGTGGTGCGCCTTGCGGGCCTGAGGTGCGGAAAAAAAGGAACGATGGCAAAGAACATCTATTTCCGTCCCGAATGGACCTGTGGCAGATATAACGCCGACAAACACGTGGCGCTGATGTACAACCTCATCGCCGGCTACAGCTACTTTTTTGAAAGTTACTCCGCAGATGTAGTGGGGCAGATTCTCAATGTGAAACGAAATAAGGAAGTTTCAGTCGCCGAAGTGGCACAGAGTACCGGTATCGCCGAGGAAAGCATCGAACCATTCTTCCAGCAGTTTGTGGAACTGGGACTTCTTGTTTCTGTCGTGCCGACCAAAGAGGAGATTCTTCGCTACCGGCATCAGTTGGCGGATGTGAAATGCCGCGAGCAGCAGGTGGAGAAAACCACCCATGAGAAACTGCCTATGGAAACCTCCAATGCCGAACAGGCCTACTACGACGCGGTGGAGGCACAAGGTGTTGTAACCTCCGTGATGTTTGAACTCACCTACAACTGCAGCGAGAAGTGCATCCATTGTTACAATCCCGGTGCTACGCGCAACGACAGCGAAATCTCACATCGCGGAGACCGTGAGGAGCTGCAATGGGAGGACTACAAACGCATTATTGACGAACTTGATGAAGCTGGTTTGGTGAAGGTGTGCCTCTCTGGTGGAGATCCCTTTTCGAAGCCCATCGCGTGGGACATCATTGACTATCTGTTCCAGAAGGAGATTGCGTTTGATGTGTTTACAAACGGACAACGCATTGTGAGTGAGGTGGAAAGGTTGGCAGATTATTATCCGCGGATAGTGGGTGTGAGCATTTACAGCGGTGTTCCCGAAGACCACGATGCCATCACGCGGGTGCCGGGCTCGTGGGAACGCTCGATGAAGGTGGTGCGACGGCTTTCCGAACTGGCAGTACCGATGAACATCAAATGCTGTGTGATGCAGCCCAACCTGCACAGTTATTATACAGTTGCCGATTTGGCGTTCAAATTGGGTGCGCAGCCGCAGTTTGAAATCAACATTTCCGATTCCAATGAGGGTGATACCTGCGCCCGCCAGTTGCGCCTCACCGAAGAACAGTTGCAAGTGGTGTTGCGCGACGATAATGTGCCGCTTTATGTTGGTCCCGAGGCTCCAAATTTCGGTGGCTATCCCCGTGACCTGAATAATATAGCATGCGGGGCAGGTAAAACCATCTTTTGCATTACACCAGAGGGATATTTACAACCTTGTTGTGCATTTCCGTTATCTTTTGGAAACCTGAAAGAAAAATCCTTGTCGGATGTGTTTGCCGATAATGAGCCGTTGCAACAGTGGCAGCACCACACTTTGCAGCAATTCACTGAATGCGGGCGTCACGATTATTGCGACTACTGCAATCTTTGCGCTGGTCACGGACAGATGGAGCACGGCGACTGGCGTAAGCCTGCCGAGAACTGCTGCTACATGGCTAAAATTCGCTTCAATTTGGCGCACAAGATGATGGAAGGGTATGACCCACTTCACGGATACGAATTTGTAAAGGCATTGCAAGCGTTGCCGAAGGCCAAGGTGACGCTTCAACGCCAGTATAATACAAAGGGATAAATGGTGTCTCCCGCAGTACACCTATAACCGTTTAATTTTTACCGAAATGAAAGTAGAATTGTCAATTAGCAAAACATCTCAAGTGATTTGCATGGGACACTGCTCACAAATTTCAGAAGGAGTTTGCGGAGTTATGTGGCGTCAAGTTTAAGTCTAATCAAGCAGGGTGGCTTGTCCGCCCTGCTTTTTCAAATTTAGTATTAACCTTTATACAATTATTATGGAGAAACAAATAATTATTGAACCGAAAATCCCACAAAAACCAATTCTTCCAGATCAGCCGAAACGCACTCCGATTCCTGAGAAACCTTCTAAACCCGTAATTCCTGATATAAAACCAAATCCAGGGAAAAAAGTTTTATGAAAAAAACGTTGTTTAGTGCCAAAAGTGTTGATTATATAGCAATAGAATATCCTTTCAAATTAAATAGATACCCATTTCTCCGTTCCGAAGACGGTGACAAAACAATGTGGCGAGTCAGTCCTCTTCATGGCCGCAGTTTTGTGGTCGGGCAGCACGAGGATGGTCGGTATATTGTAAGCAAAGGGAACGGGTTGTGCTATTCGCAGTTTCCGTTCCTTTACACGCCCGAAATGCCTACGGATGTTTGGGGTCTTCTGCTTAAGGAGGATGCCTTGCGCGATTTTTATTGTTGTCAAGATGTGCGGGCGTTGGGCATTAAAACTAACTGGATGGAATGTGTGTTAGAACTGGATTATCCCATCCATATTGAAAAAACCGGCGCAGACCTGAAACCGTGCCTATTGCAATACAGCGTGGAGTGCCCCTACCGTATCTGCGATGCCGCCTTTATGGAGCGGGAGCAGATTGAGGCGGAAGTGGCCAAATGGCAGCAGTACAACGAGTCAGGGTGGCAGCAGAACCACCATATTGCTGCAGAAGTACTCATCCGAAACCTGCGTGTCATGCACGACCACGAGGTGCTGCACAACGCCATCCACGAGCAGAACTACACTTGGGCGTTGGAGTTGCTCGACTTCGAGCTTTGCCGCACCCCGCAACACCCTTACACCAAAGCAGACTACGAGCGTCATGTAAGCGACCTGTACGACCGCGAGGTGATTCAAACCTACGTTATCATCAATTACATCGCCGGGGTTTTGCGTGAGAAACAGGACTTCAAAGTCATAGACGGTATCTTCGAGAAATACGGCTACCCCATCAGCAAATGGAAAGTACCAAAAGACAGGTGAACAGAATTTTAACAATCAAAACATTATGTACTTCAATCAAAAAATATACATCCGTGAAGGGCAAAACTCCACCGGTCGCATTCTGTACAACGTATATGGCAATTGGATTCGCGAAGGACAAAGTTCTGTCGGTACCATTCTCTATAACATCGATGGCAATTGGATTCGCAAAGGGCAAAATCCGCTTAGCACGATCATTTATAATGTCGATGGCAACTGGATCCGCGAAGGACAATCCTCCGTTGGCCGGATTGTGTTCAATATTGACGGATATTGGATCCGCGAGAGACAAAATTCGCTTGGCAAAATCCTATTTAACCTCACTACCTGTTAAAATAGAATAAAAATTCGTCAACATGAACAGTCAGAGTGCAGTGGTCGACTCCGATTCCAGTACGAATGACACCATCAAGGGCGTTATCGGTGCTGTTGTCGGCGATATCATCGGAAGCATGTATGAGTTTAAGAAGGTCCCGTGCAGGATAAAGTGGTTTAGTGCCAGCGACTCCGTGACGGACGATTCAGTGTTGACCGTCGCGGTGGCCGATGCCCTTCTGCATGGCAAGTCTTTTGAGCAGGCCTTTCGTACGTGGGGAAATCAGTACCCGGCAGCCGGTTTCGGAAAGGGATTCCGCAAGTGGATAAAAACCCCATCAGGAACCCGGAATCATAGTTCCGCCAATGGTTGCGCGATGCGTATCAGTCCCGTCGGTTTCTATGGCCAGAACCTCAAGCAGGTGCTTGAGCTGGCCAAGGAGGCTACAATACCGACCCATGACAGCAGGGATGGGATTCGCAGTGCTCGGGCGGTGGCTGCAGCCATCTTCCTCGCCAGAGAAGGTAATTCCAAACTGGAAATCAAGAACTACGTGGAGAAAACGTTCCGTATTCCTGTTTATGATAATTTTCAGACGGCAGATGCTTTTGCTGCTCGACATAGAAGGTCCGATTACGTGATGGCGCCAGAATCTGTCACCATAGCCATGAGCGCTTTTATGTTCGGCAATGATTTCAACGAGGTCATTGAATCGGCTGTCAAGTTAGGCGTGGATACTGACACCATCGCTGCCATCGCGGGTGGTGTGGCCGCCGCCTATTATGGCGTGCCAAGAACAATCGCCGAACAAGCCTCTATTTATATACCGAAACGGATGTTAGATGTCATTAATGAGTTTGATGGTGCTAACCTGCCAAATCTCCGTATCACACCACCAATGGTAAAACGCTGGGGTAACGATTGTGTGGTGGTCTATGGCACTAATGCGGAGGAATCGGAGGGCGAGCGAGGCTATTTTGAAACTCGGACAAGTCGTTTCACTCGCATGCCTCTTGCCGGATTTCCCATCCATACCATCGGGACATCCATTGACACTGTAAAGCAAGACATTAGGAGACTCATTGCAGAAGTAGGGGCGAACCCTGACAAAATATATCTCGTTCAAGATGTTGGTCTTGGGAAGAAATCCCAAATCGGCCTTGACGTGATGGTGCCGCTTTTTGAGCCACTGAAGGACAAAGAGAACGTTTACCTGTACAAGGACATCTGGAATAGGATTAATAATAATCGTGAACTACATGCTTTGATGAATCAAAAATGACGTTCAGACCAACATTCGCGCTAATTACAAAAGAAAAAAATCAAATAAAATTCAAAGAATTGATTAGATGCAGAAAATATACAAACCTGATGTTAACTAAAACATGGAAAATGTACCGCAAAAAAAGTTAAGAGTCCGAGATGTTTTCCGCAAAGTGGACTTTGACGAGTACAAGAATAGTTGTACAAAAGAATTGCTTCAACAATTTCTTGACGGAAAACTCGGCCTAGAAACACCAATAGAAACCCTACGCGGGATTATGTTTGGCTATACGTTCACCGAAGACTATGTTAATAATAGACACGTAAGTCCCTTCAGCATTCAATATTGGGAAGATGTTGTTGACTTTGGGGATAACATTCCCAACGATTGGGAGGAAAAAATTGATGATGAAGTAATAGTTGAGCTTTGCCAAAATCGGATAGATCAGATTGTTGACACCTTGCTGAGCACAGGCGATGGCAAATCCCCTGGAACTGCCTTCTGCGTTATTGACACCTATCAGGAATATGAATTAATGCGGGAAATCTTTACGTTTGGTATCCCCGAAAAAATTCGACAGTCTCTGTTAGAAGGCGGTATTGACTGCATCGAGTTTGCTTCCAACGAGTATGGTGTTGAAAAACTCTATTTTGATGTCCATCGGAGATTTGAAGTGGGGTATCCATTTAAAAGAAATGGTGAACTTAAATGTGATGAAATAGAGTTTGATTGGGCTTGATAGGGAAATTACATGAAAATATAATACAACAGCTTTTTTTTTAAAATATCGCCCACGATATAAATATTTTTTGTATTTTTGCATCGTGAACGATATAAATCTGCAAGTAATGGAATACGAGCAACTTAAGCTAAATAACCAACTCTGTTTTCGCCTCTATACGGCGGCGAGGCTGACCGTGGGCGCGTATCACCCCTACCTCGACCCG